>JAEETB010000370.1 GCA_016286575.1 Prevotella sp. | reverse complement strand
AGCATGGCGATGATGGCATCCACTGAGGTAAAGTTCTCAGGAACGACATCGGTGCCGTTGATTCTGAAATTGAAAGTAATCTCCAGGTTGGTCACGAGGCTCACGATGTCATAGGAATCGAGCAAGCCTGCTTCCATAAAGTCCACATCCTCAGTGAAATCGCACTCAGGACGAATGGTGGACAGGATTTCTATTATCTTTTCTTTCATCATTTATCCATTAACTTCTTTCTTGTAATATAGCCTGTCGATCTTCCCGTTGGCATTACGCTGCAGGAGCTCCAGGTGATGGAAGGCCGTAGGGATCATGTACTTCGGCAGCACTTTGCCAATCTGCAGGCGGAACTCGGAAACGGGTATCTCCTGCTCAGCCTCGTAGAAGAGCGTGATCTGCTTCTCGCTCTGGTTGTAGACGATACATCCGTTCTTCACCAGCTTCAGGGTGTTGATGATCACATGCTCAATCTCACCAAGATCGGTGCGATAGCCCATGTGCTTCACGATGTTGTCCTTGCGACCTTTGAACATGATGAGACCCTCATCGCTCAGGCAGACGATATCACCCGTGCGATAGATGAGCTCAGGATAGGCCTTGTTGAGCGGATTCTGAACAAAGGCGGCTGCAGTCTTCTCAGGATTGTTGTAATAACCCATTGCCAGCGACGTACCACGAACGCAGAGCTCACCCTCCACACCAGGCTCCACAACGGCACGGTCTTCATCGTCGAGGATGAGGATGTCCGTGTTACGACAGGGATAGCCGATGGGCAGCGGCTCAGAGTCGGGTATCTCCTTATCTATAATATAATAGGTGCAGTCGAGGGTAATCTCAATCGGACCATAGAGGTTGGCGAAGGTCACCTCGGGCAGATGGTGGTGCCAGTAATTATATTGCTTCGTGGGGAACACCTCGCCAGCAAACCACACCGTACGGAGGCTCTCGAGCCTGAAGGATGAGAGCAGGTCCATGTTGGCGATGTTCACCATGATCGTAGGCACCCAGAAGAGGAAATTCACCTTCTGCTGCTCGAGCACCTCGAGGATCTTCGCAGGGAAGGCCGCCAGATGGGCAGGGAGCACGACGAGCGTGCTGGCCTTCGCCATCAGCATGCAGAGCTCGAAACTGTAGATATCGAACACGATCGGCGAGAGCGATCCCATCACGAGGTCATCGCCGAAGTGGAATGTGTCGATAGCCCAGTCGATAAAGTCGAAGAAACTCTTATGGTTGAGTACCACTCCCTTCGGCGTGCCTGTAGAACCTGACGTATTGATGATACAGGAAGGATCGGTGTCGATGATGGTCGACAGGCGGGCAATGATCTCACCAGCCTCCACCTCAGCTGTCCAGTCCTCCGTATCGAGCAGAATGACCTGAACCGTCTCAGGGATAATACCCACGATCGGCTTGATCTGACGCTCGGTAGAGATGATGAGCGCAGGCTCCACCAACTGGAGGATATTGCGGATACGCTCTGCTGGCGTCTTGATGTCGAGGTTCATATAGAAATCCCCTGCGTAGAGGATTCCCAGGTTGGCATAGACACTCTCGATGGACTTATCGAGGAATACGCCTACAGGCCTGTTCTGACCAACGCCCATGGCGATGATCTTGGCAGCCAGCTGAAGAGCCTTGGTATGGAGGTCAGAGAAGGTGGCCTGCCTCTCCTTATCGATAACAGCCACCTTCTCCGGATATTTCCTGACCGACTCCTCAAAGAGTTCTATCAGACTTATCTTCATACTTTATTTAAAAATCCATATTGTCGAGTGAGTCGCTGAAGTCCTTAGGCTCGTTGTTCTCCTTTGGAGCCTCTCCCTGATGCTCAGGATGCGGACGGTGCTCACCACGGTCGCGACGATCACCACGGTCACGACGGTCACCACGGTCGCCACGATCCGGACGACGCTCACCACGGTCGCGACGCTCACCACGCTCAGGGCGCTCACGGCGCTCACCACGGGCAGGACGCTCTACGTAGTCGGCAGGCTTCTCGATCAGCACACGATGAGAGAGCTTGTACTTACCTGTCTTAGGATCGATCTCAAGCAGCTTCACCTTGATCTTGTCGCCCTCCTTGATACCAGCATCCTCAACGGTCTCGAGGCGCTTCCAGTCGATCTCAGAGATATGGAGCAGACCATCCTTGCCTGGCATGATCTCTACGAAGCAGCCATAAGGCATGATTGAGCGAACGGTTCCCTCATAGATCTCGCCCACCTCGGGGATAGCCACGATGGCACGGATCTTGGCGATGGCAGCATCGATGCTGTCCTTGTTGGGAGCAGATACCTGTACCTTACCCACACCGTCAGCTTCGTCGATGGTGATGGTTGCACCTGTATCCTCCTGCATCTGCTGGATGATCTTACCACCAGGGCCAATAACTGCACCGATGAACTCCTTAGGAATCTCCATCTGAACGATACGGGGAACCTGAGGCTTCATCTCTGCACGAGGCTCAGCAATAGTATCGGTGAGACACTTCAGGATGTGCTCACGTCCAGCCTTAGCCTGCATGAGGGCCTTCTCGAGAATATCGAAAGACAGACCATCGCACTTGATATCCATCTGGGTAGCGGTCAGACCATCCTTTGTACCAGTGGTCTTGAAGTCCATATCGCCCAGGTGGTCCTCGTCGCCGAGGATATCGCTCAATACGGCATACTTATCTTCTCCAGGATTCTTGATCAGACCCATAGCAATACCTGATACAGGCTTTTTCATGGGCACACCAGCGTCCATCAGGGCGAGGGTACCAGCACATACGGTAGCCATAGAAGAAGAGCCGTTAGACTCAAGGATCTGAGATACCAGACGAACGGTGTAAGGGAAGTCCTCGGG
>JAEETB010000054.1 GCA_016286575.1 Prevotella sp. | reverse complement strand
GGACGGAAGCCGTCGTTGCAGCTGATCATCGCACTCATGGGATTCTCATACTTCGCCATCAGGTCAGGATAGACAGTCTGACGTATGGCTGTGATTCGTACTTTGTTCATTCCATTCGTCCCCATTTGACTTCGTCTTCGTCCTTCGCGACTCGGCCATTCATGCAAGCATGATGGCTCTCGCTGCTCTGTCCGGTCATTTCTTCACCCTGCTTGTCATACTGTTTACGCTTACCAGTAGGAGGTGCTGTAAGAGTTATCTTAACTACTGCCGTTCTTTCTAAACTACGATGGATTGCATCATCAAAAGCATCCATATGTTTGGGGAGAAAACGCAGACATATTGCCCTCAGAGCCTCTATCTTTTCTTCTCTATCTGATACGATTTCTGCTTTTCCAACTGCCATTGCCGATTTATACTGAAGCGTGAAACTGCCATCCTTGGGGCCAACTGTTGGGGCGCACTTGGTTACAGCCGACAAAGCCACTGTCGGATTGGCGGCTATGCAGTCCAGTTTGTCACCCTCCAAGGCACAATGGAAATAGAACGTCTTATCGTCTGTGCGAGCTAACGACAGGGGTACACCATAAGGCGTACCATCCGGACGGGTGAAACTAACGGTGACATACGGTGCCTTATCCAATACCTCCAATGCGAAGGCTGCATCCATTTCTCTACTTGCTTTTCTCATTTCAATTGTTTCTCCATTTTGTAACATGTAAAAGTCTCACCGACTATCTTCTGCGAGTAATCTGCAACATAACCCATCGTTTCATAGAAATGGGTCTTGTTATCCCGGCTCTCTACAACAGCAGTCGTAAAGCCCAGTTCCTTAGCCCATTTCTCTGCCTCCTGAACTACAAGCGTTCCAAGTCCCTGATGACGATACTCCGGCAGAACGACAATCCTTCCAAGCATTATCCGTTCATTGTCTATGGCATACAACCGGCAAGTGGCTACTGGAAGATAGTCATCAACGACCACAATATACTTGGTCTCTGGCGTATCATGCTCGTCAAACTCAGCATATAGCGTAATCTTGTGCTTACGTGCCATTGCCTGTATGCGGACATAGTAGGCTCCGGCTTGCTCTGCTGTCTTTGTTGCTCTTATTATCTGCATGTGATGCTATTTTATCGGGTCTGAACAATATTCACGTCGGCCACAGTCCTTGCAGAACTTGCCGATCCATACATTATCGAACTGCTCGATGGCTGCTTCAAGCATTTCTAGGTCATCGGTCAGGATGCCAGCCTCGAAGTTCCTTTTCTTAGGCGATTTCATGCCCATGCCTGCACCTGTCAGGTTCGCTGATCCGACGTAGGCAATGGTACTGTCGATGATGATGAGCTTGAAATGGACTCTCGGACATAGCACACGCTCCATGCCATCATAGAGGATAGGATGCTTCTCATGATCCTCCCGCCAAGCCGTTCCTGGTTCCTTGGCGTGAATAAGCCTGACCTCCACGCCTTTCTTCAGCAAAGAGGCAATCAGTGCAAGGAATGGCTTGTCATCAACGTACAGGTCTTTGATGTCAGCCGTCCCAATCCAAACCGTCTGCTTGGCCTTACCCACCAAAGACAGGACTTCCTTGTAGTGGTTCTCGTCTGCTATGTACTTGATGAAGCTCATTTCAACTGTTTACCGTCTGAGAATGCATTGCCAACAGTCTTTCCCAACTGAATGTAAGTATGATGTACTGGGTCGAATGTGATAAGTTTCATTTTCTCCACATCTGGCTTCCCATCTTCTGCCAGGTACTTTTCATCACAGAGGATATTGACGATTTCTGCAACGAGATAATAGCCTGTCTCGCTTTCGTCTATCTTCTGCTTAACCCGACATTCGAGCGTCATTGGGAACTCCTTGAACACAGGAGCATTGACATTGGGAGCCTTCTCAATAGTCCAACCGGTCTTTTCCATTTTGTCTGGTGTTTTCCTGCCGCTTACGATACCTACATAGTCAGAAGCTATCATGGTGTCGGCAGTAGCGAAAGTAACCGTAAAATCAGGGTTTTCAGCAAGGTTGTCTGTTGTTGCATGAGAACCGAGTGAGATCATGATTTCGTGCATATCCCACTGACCTCCCCAAGCAGCATTCATGGCATTGGGCTTGCCGTTCTTATCGTATGTACCGATAATCAGCACTGGTTGTGGCAGTAGCCACGCTGTAGACTTAAAACTCTTCATAATATTTGTTTTTAAATTCTCTTTTGCATAAATACATTTAAATATGGTGACAAAATTACTAATTATCAGTGTAAAATCGCTATCTTTGCCATCAGTTTTGAGAATAATTAGGATTTAGAGATGGGTAACATCAAGATAGTGAGAGGTGTATTCGACACCAAGTTGGAATTGGAACATGCTGGAGTAGCAGCAGGATTTCCCAGTCCTGCTGATGACTATAGGCATGAGACGCTGGACTTTAATCGTGACTATATCCGTCACCCTGAAGCCTCGTTCTATGGCGATGTGGAGGGTGATTCAATGAGGGATGCAGGACTTTTGGACGGTGACCGTGTGATTATCGACAGGGCTGTAGAACCGCATGACGGCTCTATTGTCGTGGCATGGTGGGACGGTGGCTTCACGATGAAATTCCTCGATCTGACACATAGGAAGGATGGCTACATCGAACTGCGTCCTGCCAACCCAGACTATCCCGTTTTCCAGGTCAAAGATCCTGAGAACTTCCAGATTTGGGGAACCGTGATTCATCTGATTCGTACATTTGAAAAGCTGTAGAAACGATGTATGGTATAGCCGACTTGGATAACTGCTACTGCTCATGCGAGAAAGTTTTCCGTCCTGATTTGGAGGGGAAACCGATTGTGGTATTGAGCAACAACGACGGTTGCGTAGTGGCTCGTTCCAACGAGGCTAAGAAGATGGGCATCAAGGAAGGTACACCGTATTTTCAGTTGGCAGAGTTATTCCCTGGACAGAAGATTGCCGTTTTTTCCTCTAACTACGAACTATATGGCGAACTGACTGGCCGTGTGGTGAGCATCATCCGCCAAGAAACACCTGCCTATTTCCGCTATTCGATAGACGAGTGTTTCATGTACCTCGACGGTATAGAGCTGGATAAGTTGCAGACGTGGGGCGAAAACCTGCACAAGCGAGTGAAGCGCGAGGTGGGCCTGCCTATCAGCATCGGATTGGCTCCCAACAAGACTTTGGCCAAGATTGCCTCGAAACTGGCAAAGAAATATGCTGCCTATAAACACTGCTGCATGATTGACACGGACTATAAACGTGAGAAGGCTCTCGAATGGTGCCCCATCGAGGATGTCTGGGGCATCGGCAGACGCTATGCTGCCAAACTACAGGCACTTGGTTGCAAGACGGCTTTCGACTTTGCCAAACATCATAAGGACTGGGTACGATTGACGTTCAACAACATCAACATTGTCAGAACATGGCAGGAACTGAACGGTGAGGATGCCGTGCCTAACGAGGAATTGGCAAAGAAGAAGAGTATCTGCACCAGCCGCTCGTTCAATGGCATGATAAGCGACAAAAATGCTCTGCGCACTCACATTGCCAACTATGCCGCTCGTTGTGCCGAGAAACTGAGGGCGCAGAAGACAGTGGCTACCACCATAGGCGTGTTTGTGAATACGAATGCCTTCCGTGAAGACCTGGCTCAATACTGGAACTTTCAGGAGACTCGGCTCGTCACCCCAACCAGTTCGACTATTCCCATTGTTCAGGCGGCTCACGATGTGCTTGACCGCATCTTCATTCAGGGCTACCAATACAAGAAAGCAGGTGTCATTGTGATGGGCATTACTCCAGACTCACCCATACAGCAGGATTTGTTTGACCTGAACGCCGAACAGATTCAGAAGATGCGCCGTCTCGATGAGGTGATAGACCGCATCAACCGCATGCACGGCTCAGAGACTATTGTTATCGGTGCCCAGAAGTACACCCAGAAGAATGGTAAGGGAAAGGCAGAAGTCTTTGCCAATGCCATCAAGCACGATTTCAGGAGTAAGAATCCAACGACCCGTTGGGCAGACGTAATCAAGCTCCACTAAGAAATTTGTCACATGACTATTTGCTCCACGCCTTCGGAGAAAGCCACGTATCGGCTGATGCCTTGTGTAGTCAGCTGGGGATAATCGCGGTTGAAGCGGACAAGCGTGGTGTCTGGGAATCGTGCAGCCATCTGTTCGAATGGGAAACGGATGATGACGGGCGTGTTGAAACCTACACCAAACTCCAGTAATAGCATCCGCTTGTCGTGAGCCATGCTGACGAAATCGCTGTAACGCTGTGCCTGCTCATGCCAGTGGGCGTCCTCCACGAAAGTATCGTCACAGCGGAGATTCATGCTGACGGGCTGGCCGTCGGGGGTATGGGGAATCAGTTCCGTGGGAATGCGGCAGTCTTTGATGGCTGGCAAAGCCCGTTCCACCCATTCGCGGTTGTGATACAGTTCCTTGGGCGCACCTGATGCTGGCTGGAAATAGCAATAGTCGCCCTGCGTAGCAAAGATGCGATGTGTATCAAATCCAGCCATTTCGAACTGACCGTCAACATTGGTGGTGATAACGAAATAATCTTTACCGTCCACCATCTTCAGTAGTTTCTTGTATAGCGGCAATGCCCCTGTTCGATAGCGGCTGAACCAGATGTGCTTCGCCCACATAGCCCAGCGTTCTTCTTCTGTTTCAAAAGGAAAGAATGACGAAGAATAGAGGTCGGCTATGCCATAGCGGTCAATCCACTCGCGGAACTCCCTGCGGAAGTCCTCACCAGCATAGTCAAGTCCGGCAGCGGCAGACAAGCCGGAGCCTGCCCCAATCAGGATATAGTCAGCATTGGAAATCTGCTCTTTAAGCCATTGGGCACGCTCCGAGAAGCGGCTCATAGATGTCACGGTCTTTGTCGAGGAAAACATTGAATACAATCGTTTTAAGTGAATGTCGGGGGTATGACTTGACAGTCTCAATGGCAATTTCTGCTGCTCGCTGGTTGGGGAAGTGGAATACGCCCGTGGAGATGCAGCAGAAGGCGATGCTCTCCAGTCCATTTTTCTCTGCAAGGTCAAGACAGCTGCGATAGCAAGCTGCCAACTGCTCTTCCTGTTCCTTGGTGAGAATGCCGTCGGGAATAATCGGGCCAACGGTATGGATCACATGCTTGGCAGGCAAGTTGTACCCCTTGGTGATGAAGGCATTGCCAGTAGCCAGAAGCCGCCCCTGCATGGTGTCGTTACATTCCTTGCGCAGTTGGATTCCTGCAGCAGAGTGGATGCAGTTATCGATGCAGTTGTGGAGCGGTGCCCAGCACCCTAAAGCCTGTGCGTTGGCAGCATTGACGATAGCATCCACCTTCAGACGAGTGATGTCACCCTGCCAGAGAAGGATGTCTGAGGTCTGAGGTGTGATGTCTAAGATTTCCACAACGCCTTTATCCTCACACTGCATCTGAAGTTCGGCATCCTGCATTTTCAGAAAGTCTTCGCTGATAGGTCTTGGCTCCCACACGTTCATCAATGCCCGCATCATCCTTTGCCGCTCTTCGAGTGTAGAAGGAATCCGATGGCTGACACAATTGTCAGCCATCAGATACATAATGATGTTCTTCAGATTCTCCAGCCTGTCCATTGTCCTTACTTCTTATAGAGAGCCTGAGCCAGTGCATCGGCATCGCCCGGCAGTTCGGGATATGCGGTCTTCAAAGCCTCGGCAAATGCTGCGGCATCCTTGTTGGCAGCAAGCAGTTCCTTCACCTTCTCCAGATAGGAAATCTTGAACTCTACCTGAGCCTTCTCAGCCAGACCACCGTGACCGCCAATGAAGTACTTGGCTCCAGAGGCGAGAGCCTTCTTAGCCTCGGCCAGTTCTGCGTCAACAGCAGCAGCGTTGCCAATCTGCAGCGGACTTACGTGTGCCTCGGCCGGAGTCCAGTGAGTGTAATACACCTGCTTGCCGATGATGATAGATGCAGCGGGGAAGTCGCTTGTTGCACCATGCTGGAAATCAAAGTCAACACCGTTCCACTTCTGTGTCTGACCAAAGGGAACCTCTGCGGCCTTCTGCGTGGGCAACTCTACCATCGTGTCGCCAAACTGCGAGGCAAACTGCTTCATCATGCCACCATAGATGGGACCTTCGATAAAGGCGGGCATACCCTCGGGCATCGTCAAAGGAAGCTTGTCGCTGCCACCCAAATGATAGTCGGTCACATCAATCTCCACAGGCTTGCCCAGCTTCTCGATGTAGGCAGCAAACTCGGCCGCATTCACCTTAAAGAGCGGATATTCCATGACGATGAGCGAATCCTGGCCCTCGATAATGTAGCTGGCATCGCCCATCACGTCGTTAGTGTTATACACATGCAGCTTAAAGCCGTCCAAATCATAGGCGGTGAATGCGCCAGTCAGAGAGTCCTCTACTTCAGCGGCATCGTTCTGAGCCGTCTGCTGTGTCTTGTTACCGCAGCTTACCATCATGGCAGCTGCCATCATTACGAATAATACCTTTTTCATTGTTCTTACCTTTTTATTATTAATACTCGTTGCTTCTTGATTGCGAGTGCAAAGGTACGGCAAGTTTTTCAATCCCACAAGAAGGCACTTTTTGGTGAGATAGTTACCAAAAAGTAGGAATTGTGATGTTATCGGGCTTCTGCGAAGGTGACATTAACTTAGATTAACTAAGTGTAATTTGGTAATTCGGTAACTATTGGTTACCTTTGCACTAAAATCATGAATTATGGCAGATATTAAAGCAGAGTATTTGGCTTGTCCAATCAGGCAAGTAGTGAGTCGTTTCGGCGACAAGTGGTCCATGCTGGTGCTCTATATGCTTCACGCCAGCGAGACGGGTGTATTGCGCTTTAACGAGATCCGCCGTCTGATGACGGACTGTTCCCAGAAGATGCTCTCGCAGACGCTGAAGAATCTGGAGCAGAGTCACCTTGTTCATCGTGAGGTCTATCCGGAGGTACCTCCCCGTGTGGAGTATTCACTGACTGATACAGGCAAATCATTGATGCCTGCGCTCACGGCTCTGATAGCCTGGGGCAAGGAGCATTTCAATGAAGTGGTAACAGATTAACATTGGGGCTGTCAATGACGTTACGAGAACTCATACAATCAGTGGATTCTGAGCAATACAGCGACTCTCAGTTGTATCAGAAGCTATTAGACAAATCGGAATTATATGGCAAGTAGTATAGACTTTGTGCAATATATTGTTGACCAATGTTCAAAAGCTGGTGATATAGTCGCCAAGAAAATGTTTGGCGACTATGGAATTTATTGCGATGGAAAGATATTTGGTCTTATCTGTGATGACAAGTTCTTCCTGAAACCTACAGAGACCATTCGACCATTGCTCAGAAAGGCAGAACTACGTCCACCCTATGAGGGAGCAAAGGACTATTTCTACATAGCAGATGTGGATGACCACGATTACCTTTCTGAGTTGGTTATTGAAACGTGCAAATCTCTCCCAGAACCTAAGTCCAGGAGAAAATAGTTATTCGCAACAAACAAAGGTTGCTATCCTTCCTGGCATTTACCAACCAGTCGTTTACCCAGCTCATAGGCATTCTTCAAGTCGGTATCAAAATGCTCGTCACGATACTTACGCTTGTCTTCTTCCTTGAAGACGGTCATGGCATAGCGTGGATAGTCAGAGAACTGCTACTCCGAGACAGGTGACCATACTTGCACACAGAATGGGGGAAGATCTGGATAGATGTGGCATTGGCCATTGTCCATGGGGCAATGAATGGAGTTGTCAAGTCGTTGTTCCTCAGGGTTGCTAAGCACCAGTGAATAATTACCAGACTGGCATGGAATCTGGTAGGCTGAATAAAATCTGTCACTGAAATTGAAGACGAACATATGTCCTTGGCGCTCAAAGGCAAGCACTTGGTCACCGGGGTTCGACAGAAGCAGTTTTATTGGCGTTTTCCTGAAGTCGGGAATGCCCAGAATGAGTTTCACGGTCTGACCATTCCACCGATTCAGGTCTTCGTACCACAAGTCGTCACGATCCACCAGGTCCCATCTGCGGCGTGCATGCTTGTAGGACCACTGGTTACCCTCTCGGGGGAAGTCTATCCATTCGGGATGTCCGAATTCGTTGCCCATGAAGTTCAAGTAGCCACCGTTGATTGTAGCCATTGTCATAAGAGTGATCATCTTGTGAAGGGCGATGCCTCGTGTGACTCTTCCAGTCTCGTCCCCTTTACGGAAATGCCAGTACATGTCACTATCGACAAGGCGGAAAATGAGCGTCTTGTCGCCCACCAGTGCCTGGTCGTGGCTTTCGACATACGAGATTGTCATTTCCTCCACGCGTCGATTCTGCAGCGTCCAGTACATTTCCTCGGGGTTCCATTCCTTCGGCTCTTTCGTCTTCAATAGGCGTATCCAGTAGTCGGGTATTCCCATGGCCAGACGGTAGTCGAACCCCATTCCGCACTTGGCAATGGGCGAAGCCAGACCCGGCATTCCCGACATCTCTTCGGCTATGGTAATGGCCTTTGGATTGACTTCGTGGATCAGTTGATTTGCCAACGTGAGGTAGCTGATGGCATCGCCGTCCTGGTTCAGATTGTAGTAGTCGGCATACGAAGTGAAATCCTTGCCAAGGCCATGGTCCTGATAAATCATTGAAGTGACGCCATCAAAGCGGAAGCCATCGAAGTGGAATTCCTTCATCCAATACTTGCAGTTGCTGAGCAGGAAATGCACCACATCGTCCGACCCGTAGTTGAAGCAAAAACTGTCCCACGCAGGATGCAGCCCGCGTTGACCATCGTGAAAGAATTGCGTCTGCCTGCCGCACAACTGCCCCAGTCCTTCATTTGTATTCTTCACGGCGTGACTGTGTACCAGGTCCATGATGACAGCAATACCCATCAGATGAGCCTCGTCGATGAGTTGCTTGAGTTGTTCGGGTGTTCCGAAACGACTGCTTGGGGCAAAGAAGTTGCTGACGTGATAGCCGAAACTGCCATAGTAGGGATGTTCTTGTATGGCCATCAGTTGTATGGCATTGTACCCCAACTTGGCGATGCGTGGAAGGACGTTCAGCCTGAACTCGTCATAAGTGCCCACACGTTCCTCGTTGGTGGCCATGCCGATATGGCATTCGTAGATCATGAGAGCCTCCTTCTTCGGCTTGAAACTCCTGCACTTGAAGCGATACGCTGAACTAGGTTCCCACACCTGCGCCGAGAACTGCAGGGTCGTGGGGTCCTGTACGGCTCGTGTCGTCCAGGCAGGCAGACGTTCGCCGCAACCCTCTGCCCAATATACCTTCATCCGATACAGTTGTTCATGTCGGAGTGTGTCGGCTGGCAGAATCAGCTGCCAGTCGCCATGCACGTTGATTTGTTGGAGGGCAAAATGCTCGTCCTCCTGCCAGTTGTTGAAATCTCCAATCAGGAAAACTTTCGTTGCATAGGGTAGCCACTCACGGAAGGTCCACGAACCATCCTTTGTCTTGTGCAGTCCGTAATACATGTAGCCGTTGGCAAAGTCGGAGAGTTTGCCGCCATTGTCTGTCAGTCGTGTACGGCGAAGTTGAAAATACTGGTTTCGACCTTCGATAGCCTTGCAATACTTCATCAGTTGCGGTTCTGATGAGAAAAGACGGGATTGATGATTTTTTGTTTTCATTCTTGCATAATTTTTGTGCAAAAATAGGCAATATAAGACAATAATGGAAAAATGAAACACTCAAATACTGTTCTATAATGCTAAATGTTCAAATTATTTAGCAATTTAGAATAATATTTGAGCGATATATGAAAAATTATCACTATCTTTGCCCTGTCAAAAACAAGAAATCAGATGCAAACCTATAGTTTGACAAGGATCTCGGGCCTGGTCCCGATTATAGAGCATGAGGCACTCATTGCTCGAAGTGTCGCGGAGGTTGCCGAGGCGGTTGCCCTCTTGTCCTGTCGTTGTACAGTGACCATTTATGCAACGCAGGGAGAAGCCCTTTGGGTAAGCGAGCGCGAATCGGTCAGTTTGACCAAAGGGGATTTGCTGATCCATCATCTGGCCAATGAACAATGCGAACTTATTCCCGAAAAGGATTTTGGTATGTTTGCTGTATGTGTTTCGTCGGAATTCAATCGCCAGTTCTCGCAATCGATCAAGATAAGTTGGAAGGTAAGGCAGGCTTTGATTACCAATGCGTTGTTTCATCTTTCGGCTGAGGACGGACATCACGTCAACGAGAATTACAAATTCCTGCTCATGAAGGCCGAGAGTTCCGACCATCCGCAGAAGGTTATCGTTATGCGCCATCTGCTACATCTTTTGTCAATCGAGATTCTGCTTCGGTTGGAACGCTATCTTTTAGAGGAGCATCGGTCAACAGAAGAATTGCCGTCAGCGAGCAAGGCGGAAGTGGTGTTGGGAAATACAACATCCGCACAGGTAATCTACAATCGCTTCACAGGCATGCTCGAGAAGACCTCGGCTAAGTTGCGCCCCGTCGGCTGGTGGGCTTCTCAACTCAATATCTCTGCAAAATACCTGGGTGCAATCTGCCGCGAGATTGAAGGGCGTTCTGCACGCGAACTGATTGCCGACTCCATTATCCAGGAGGCAATCCACCTGATGCAGAACACGCAACTTACGGTAAAGGAAATTAGTGAACGTCTCGGTTTTCAGAATCAGAGTCACTTCGGAACATTTTTCAAGCGTCACACCGGGCATTCACCGATAAGGTGTCATTCTTCGGATGCTCCGTAATGTTGAAATCCTCACTAAGTATTTGACGGCTTAGCTGCTATCCTTCCTGGCATTTGCCAACCAGTCGTTTACCCAGCTCATAGGCATTCTTCAGGTCGGTGTCAAAATGCTCGTCACGATACTTACGCTTGTCTTCTTCCTTGAAGACGGTCATGGCATAGCGCGAATAGTCAGAGAACTGGTAAGTGTTGCAGGCATAGAGCGTCTCGCTGTGGCCGAAGTTCTCTTCCAGTTGCTTTGCACAAGAGCCCAATAGCACGGGATAATTCCATTCTTCCATTGCTTCCTCGGGTATGTTCATCGTGAAAATCATGGCTGTCTGCTTCTCACGGATAGGACGGCGGCGATTGCCCTGCTCATCGTAGTCATAGGTAAAGTTGGGGAAGATCAGCCTTTCCAAGAATGACCGTGTCTGACCTGTAGGGTAGCTGAAATAGACTGGCGAACTAATGACAATCACATCGGCCTCGCGTGCCTTTTCGAGCACAGGGCGCAGACCGTCGCGGATGGCACATACACCATCAGTCTTAGCATTCTTCAACTGGCAGGCAAAGCAACTCTTGCAACCCTTGTAGTCGAGGTCGTAGAGATGTACCAGTTCCACTTCTGCACCAGCATCCTTTGCGCCCTGCATGGCATTCTCCAGCATCTGTGCTGTGTTCTTGTTCTTACGTGGCCCGCCATTGACAAACAAGGCCTTAATAGTTTTCTGTTCCATATTCAGTATTTGTTTAATTGAGTGCAAAGATACAAATAAACAACGAGAATATGAACCGACTGAGTACTGATAATTTTCGCAGTATATCGCATATTCAAAAAAATGTTGTATCTTTGTAGCCGATATGTACAACAAGAAGATACCTATAGACATCAACTGCGGTTTCCGCATCGCCATCGAGGTAATGGGTGGCAAGTGGAAACCCTATATCATCTATGAACTGCTGAACGGCCCCAAGCGTCCAAGTGAACTACAGCGCCGTATGCCCGAAGCCAGCGAACGTGTGTTGGCTCAGCAACTGAAGGAACTGGTGGAGTACGGAGTCGTTGAGAAGCAGGTCATCGATCCTGTCTGTAAACATTCTGAGTACAGCCTCACAGACCTTGGCCGTACTCTTATCCCCATTATTGAGCAATTGCGAAATTGGGGTAACGACTTCCGTCCCAAAATGATGGAAATCCTGAAGGAGAAAGAAAGCGAAGGGTAATCGGATATAATGAAGGACTTTGATTCCATCTGGCGCACTCAGGATGAGATAAGAACGGTGGTTAATGCCGTTCTGGGCGAATGTATCTGGAATCTCAGTTACAGCGAGCGACGCATGGCAATCGAACTGGAATTGACTGTCACCCTCGATGATGATGCCATCGGCAATCTCTGCTGCCAGTTTCCCATTACTGCCGACTACGATGGAGTCGGTATGAAAGGTTCAAAGTTCGCATTCTATCTCTGATACTCTTCTTCCTAAGAAAAGATGATACTCATCTTCCTCATCGAAGATTTCTTCGGATTCTAGCATTTCTTATAATAAGGTACGCGTGTGTAATCGCTAAAAAAGTATAAGACTTCACGTAAAAAGTTACTATGTTAAGAAAAAACTGTACCTTTGCATCATGTTAAGGTTAAAATAATAGCATTATGACTTTATTCGATCAGATTAGCGAGGACATCAAGTCCGCAATGAAGGCTCGCGACAAGGTGCGTTTGGAGACGCTTCGCAACATTAAGAAAGTATTTCTGGAAGCAAAAACCGCTCCTGGAGCCAACGACACATTGGCTGATGCTGATGCATTGAAGATTATCTCAAAACTGGCCAAGCAGGGCAGGGAAACTGCAACGACCTACGCACAAGCAGGACGTCAAGACCTGGCTGATGCAGAGTTGGCACAGGTGGAGGTACTTGAGAGTTATTTGCCGAAACAACTTTCCCAAGAGGAGATAGAGGCAGAGGTGAAGAAAATCATTGCTGAGGTTGGAGCCACAAGTATGAAGGAGATGGGAAAGGTAATGGGCACTGCCAGCAAGCAGTTGGCAGGAAAGGCTGATGGACGAGTCATCTCTGAGATTGTGAAGAAACTCTTGGCATAAACTTAATTCTATGTCTAAAATTAGTGGCACAATAATGGCACGGAGCACTGTAACTCGCTGGTACTCAGTATGTGCTTTAAACTTCAACGAGGACGAGTATTAAGAGAGTATTGTCTTTGTAATTAATTTAAAATCAGCGAGGTGTGATAATAGAATTATTTTTACACCTCGTTTCTGTGCCGTTTACCTCAAAAGAGGCTTTGTGGAATTCTTTGTACAACCTGTCAAAGTTATCAAGCTTTTTTTTAAAAAACTCTCCTTCGTTTATCATATGCCTTGCATTTTTTGCAAAGATAGATATTAGAAGCCAAAGTTTTGTGATTACATTAATTTACGGTATGAAGGCCTATTTATATGTTATAAACTACTTTTTATCCAGGTCATTTTTATGTGAGGGATACCATCAAGCATAAATGTATCTGATGACTGTTTGAATCCTACGCTTTCATAGAATCCTTTGGCATACTCTTGTGCTTCAATATCAATGAGCGATGCATTGAAATGTCTGACTGCTGCCTCAATGGAGTGAAGCATAATCTGCTTGCCATAGCCTTTGCCACGTTCTGTAGTGATGACTCTGCCGATAGATATTTCTTTCATATGAGTACCGGCAGGGCATACACGGGCTAGTGCAACTACTCTGTCTGCTACTGTCAGCCACAAATGAATGGACTTCTGATCATCTCCGTCCATATCTTTATAGACGCAGTTCTGCTCAACAACGAATACTTCGCTACGAACCCTCAAAAGTTCGTATAATTCATCTGTGGTCAGTTCTTGGAACGTTTTCTTATGCAATATAGGCTGCTCGATGTTCATATCCACTCGAAGTTTTCCTTTCCGGCACCGATCTCAAAGTGATATTTGGCGATGCCCAAGTCCATCTGTATGCAAATTGCCTTCACGGTTCAAGAGCGCGATCTGCTCTTTAAGCGCCTTGACAATATTTTCAGCCAATGGTAGTTCCTTATACGCTCTTACACTGTGGCGGACTTTTATTGCTTCTTCTATGGCCATTTCACATAACATATTAAAACTATTGGCAAAGGTACGAATAATTCTCCTTTTTTTCGTATTTTTGCACATACTATTACAATACTTTATGATTTCGAACTATGGCTAAGGTGCCCTTGATTACATTATTACTTTGCGTTGTCATAGCATTGTCTTCTTGTGAAAGAAAGAATGAGCGTTTTTCCATTTCGTATACTGATACTGACTTGAAAAATCCCATTTCTAGTTTTAAGAGTTATATCTCTTCTGCGGATTTTCACATTTCTCCAGAGCCTCTGATTTCTGTTGAGCAGAAACTCCTGCAGTCATGGCGAGAGCCAGCATGATAAAAATGACCTTTTTCATAATTTTCTTGTCTTGATTCTTAAACTATGTTGCAAATTTAGTCATTTAAGA
>JAEETB010000053.1 GCA_016286575.1 Prevotella sp. | reverse complement strand
AACGACAGGAAACCTATCAGGAAGGAAACAGATAATTTACGCATAGACATTCATCTGACAGTTTTTACAATCAAACTCTAATTGGAATCGACGTCCGTCACCCAACTGCAAATAAAGAGGCTCTTTCCATTCTGGATGCTTACCACCTCTACGAACACAATAGCCCAGACCATAGCGGATACAATGTCGACACTGCATCACTGGCCCATCTCCACCTTTCAGTTCATAGGCCGTCAGCTCTTCAGCGTTATAGAACCTTTGAGAAAGTCGATTTGATATATTATAAAGATAGGGATATGGATAGACAGGTGGCGACGATTCGTTACGTCCTCTTTGTGGAAGGAATTCTGGCTTTTTTGTCAGATTCAGCTCACATAGTTGGTCCACAAGTTGCCTTCTCATCTCTGACAAAACGCTATTAGGGATGAAGAAGTTGAAATCAGAGGGTATTTCTACTTCTGAACACGTATAAATAGTATCTCCAAGTTTTGTCAGTTGACGGAAGATATTCTCACGAGGTGATTTCTGGGCTACCTGATGTTCTTGTGAGACCACCACTTCACAAGTCTGATCGTGAATAGTAGCACTAAGTGAGAAGCCGTCTTCTGTATCACGAAGTGCCATTGATACAGGAATCTTTCGTTGGGCACTTGATTTGGAAAGGATTCTTTCGAACTCCTGATCGTTATTTCGGAACAAAGACATACCAGGACGCAATCCCTTTGGCATTCGATAGGGATAAATACGATTTCCCACGACACGATTGGCACGAAATCCTTCGAACTGATGGTCTGCATTCAGGAAACATAATCCGTCACCATTGGTGAAACTGGATACGCCTGCTACATTAAAAGAGTCATGGCGTATTTCCTTTACTGTTCCAACAAACTCTCCTATAGCTTTCGGTGTATCGAATGACGCTATATTCGATTGTCTTCCATGAGCAAAATAAGAGGTATAGCCACGATTGAAGGTACGTTTCAAATCTGGCTTAAAACTATACATACATTGTCCTAATGATGCCCTGCAGTATTTATCAGGATAGCGACGTATGATCTCATTTAGCTTTTCGCTGTAGGCTGCTGTTACATTCTTGACATATGCAACATCTTTCAGGCGCCCTTCAATCTTAAACGAACTTGCTCCTGCTTCTATAAGTTCAAGCAGATTTCCGCTTTGGTTCATATCCTTCAGAGAAAGCAGATGTCGCTCATGCTCAATCTCCTTCCCGTTAGCATCAAACAAAGAGAACTTCATGCGACAAAACTGGGCACACTCTCCCCTATTCGCACTGCGCTGGAAACAATATTGAGAGGCATAACATATTCCAGAATAACTGACACAAAGAGCGCCATGCACAAATACCTCCAGTTCCATTTCAGGCACACTGTGATGGATAGCTGCGATTTCCTCAACAGATAATTCACGGGCAAGGACTGCACGAGAGAAGCCTATATCATGCAGCCATCTTACTTTCTCAGCTGTACGATTGTCTGTCTGCGTTGATGCATGAAGAGGCAACGTTGGAGGACAGAGTTCTAACAACGACATATCCTGCACCAGAATGGCATCGACACCAATATCTTTTAATAAAAGGACTAACTGGCGAAGCTGCTCGAGTTCTTCATCGTATATGATCGTATTCAGCGTGACATATACCTTTGCCCCAAACTGGTGGGCATAATTACAGAGACTCTGAATATCCTCGATACTATTTCCTGCCGCAGCACGAGCCCCATAATGAGGTGCCCCAATATACACAGCATCGGCACCGTGGTCAATGGCCGCCATGCCGCATGCTAAGTTCTTTGCCGGAGCTAATAGTTCGAGTGCTCTCAATGTATCTTATCGTATTTCGTCAATGTTATACGGAGTCTCCTGATATACGTAATAGTTAATCCAGTTGGCATACAGCAGATTGGCATGAGCACGCCAGGTAACCACAGGGGGATTGTCAGGGTTATCGTCACGATAATAATTCTTAGGCAAGTCAACATCATCACGGACACCTCTGTCTCTCTTATACTCATTATCCAGCGTATTAGGTGCATACTCAAGATGTCCAGTGATATAGAACTCACGTCCGTTTCTGGCCATCACCATACTGACACCACAATCAGGAGACTCTGCAATCAGTCTCAAATCAGGATTAGCCAGGATATCTTCACGGTGAATCTCTGTATGACGACTATGAGGCATCATAAATACATCATCAAATCCGCGGAAGATAGGAAGAGGTGTCTCTGTTGGAACCTGAGAGAAGATACCAAACATCTTCTTTGCCAATGTATATTTGGGAATACCATAATGATAATACAGACCAGCCTGAGCTGCCCAACATATATACAAAGTACTCGTGACATGGGTACGAGCCCAATCAAAGATCTCTGTTATCTCATCCCAATAGGTCACATCCTCAAAGTCCAACGTCTCAACAGGAGCACCTGTGATAATCATACCGTCATACTTCTCTTGACGCATCATCTCATAATCACGATAGAACATCATCATGTGCTCTATCGGTGTGTTCTTGGGTGTATGACTCTTCAACTTCATGAAACTGATCTCTAACTGAAGCGGTGTATTGGACAACAACCGGATCAAGTCAGTCTCAGTAGTTATCTTCAAAGGCATCAAGTTAAGAATGACGATACGCAAAGGACGTATATCCTGTGTCGTCGCCCTCGAATTATCCATCACAAAAATATTCTCATTCTTCAGAATATCTATGGCTGGAAGTCTATCTGGTAATCTAAGTGGCATTGCAAATACTAAATCTTAATAACACAACAGGAAACATTATCGAGCCCACCATGGGCAATCGCTGCTTCACACAATTCATTGGCCTCGCCTCCTTCCGACAGTATAGCAGAAATCTTTTCATCTTTCAACATATCTGAAAGGCCATCACTGCATAACAAATAGCAATCTCCTGACATAACCTCAGAAGTCAGTCTCACGATGTCAATATAGGATGATGTACATCCACCACCAATACAATTCGTAATGATACTGGTACGCTTTTCTGATCCCAACAGGTTGCTAAGTGAATGGTCTGTCGTCAACTGCTCCAGTTGACCTTCACGAAACCTATAAAGACGACTGTCTCCACAATTCATCGAATAGAACTCACCTTCATAGTAGGCAAGGGCAACTAAGGTTGTGCCCATTCCTTTAAATTGCTCATCTGCACGCCCTTTTGAAGCTACGAAATTATTAATGGATTCAAGCCAATCGACAATCATTTCATTAAAGCTGCCAGGTTCCATGCCCGTTGGCAGATCATGAAAAAAGAAATGCAGATTGTTCAATGTGTCACTACTGGCAACATCTCCGCGATTATGGCCTCCCATGCCATCTGCAACAGCAACAAGGAAACGGTCACTCTTGGTTAATTCTACATGTGTCTGGTATTCGTCATCTCTGATGAAATGATTCCCCAAAAGTATCATGTCTTCATTCTGATGTCTCACACAACCAATCCTACTGGCTGCGGTTAGATGTAAAGTAATCATTCTATTATCTTATTATTACTTGCAGATTCACATTTGCAATGGTGAGGATGTCACCGTTGCTCAATGTCATATCAACATCTGGCTGTATCGTCCGCTGATTAACTTTGGTTCCATTCGAAGAATGCTTATCTGTCACACACCATCCTGAGTTCGGCTTGTATTTTAACTGGGCATGAACACCTGAGACATATGCCTGCTGCTCAAAGAACTGGGTATACGGACCCTTACGACGCCCGATAATGGCACCATTCATGGCTACAATACGGATATTCAGACTATCGTTGGCAAGCGTCAGTACAGGCATACCACCACTACGTTGCTGACCCGTATGGGAAATACCCATTCCCGTTGATATATTGGAAGAGAAGGCTGCCACACTGGGAGACTCGTTTTGCTGATTTGCCTGCCGGTCGCCAGGCGAAACCATCAGTCCACCGCAATGGGTACAACGACGTCCCAGTCCTACACGACCGCACTGGTTACAGAACAACAAAGCCTGTCCACATTGATCACAATAATGGGAGTCGTCTTCTATCTCTTCTTTACAAGCTGGACAAATAATCATCTTTTATAAATCTTCTGGTAATATTAACTGATATGTTTCCTTAGTCACTTGTTCTGGTGGCATCTTTGACACACGCTCCGAGAGCTTCTGTATAGTGACATCAAGCAGGTTACGCATCTCACGGGCATTACCCCACGATTCGTTCTTGGCAAGCACCATCTTATAGATCGTATCAAGAGCCTTGAACTCTGCTGCAGGCGATAAGGTGTACTGCTCTTTCTGGGCCATATGCTTGAAGATAGCAAGCAACTCATCTTCATTATAGTCCTCAATATGCAGTTTATGGGTAAATCGACTGGCAAGTCCGGCATTCATCTGCAGGAACTCATCCATCTTATCCTTATAACCTGCTGCCATGACAACGAACTTACCACGATCATCCTCCATACGCTTCATCAGTGTGTCGATAGCCTCCTTGCCATACTGGTCGCCACCATCGCTCAGCGTGTAAGCTTCATCAATAAAGAGAATACCACCCATGGCCTTGTCACACATATTGTTGACAATCTTTGGTGTCTCTCCCATATACTTACCGACTAAAGTGGCACGGCTTGTTTCAATGACACGCGAAGTGGGCAGAATATCCATCGCCTGAAGGATCTCACCCATCTTACGGGCTATTGAAGTCTTTCCTGTTCCAGGATTACCTGTCAGAATAAAGTTCATCGACATCTGCTGAACCTTTCCTGCACCCATGGCTGCACGCTGTTTCATGAACATGCTCTGTACTGCCAAACGACGGATGGAATTCTTAACACCACGCATGCCGATAAACTCGTCAAGTTCATTGAGAACCTCATCCAACGGACGGGCTGTCTCACTCTGAGCCATCGGCAGGTCTTCCTTCGTCAGACTGTACATGTCGCTTTCCTTGAAGCCAGGATCACTCATCAGCTTCACGAGACGCTGACTCTGACGCTCAACGGCCTCATTAAAGATACGACGGGCTTCACGGGCATTACCAAAGTTCTTATCACGACGCAGATACAACTGCTCAAACTGCCTATGGATAGCCGCACGGGTATCCTCATCAATCGTGAAGTTCTTACCCTCAGCAAGATGGAGGAATATCTCTGTCAGCTCATCTGGTGTATAATCGTCAAAATGAATGGTCTGGGTAAACCTGCTCTTCAATCCTGGATTGGTATCAATGAAGTCATGCATCTGGTCAGTATAACCTGCCACGATACAGATAAACTTACCTCTGTCATCCTCAAGACGTTTCAACAACGTATCAATAGCCTCAGAACCAAAGGTATCACTATCATTTGACTTCAAAGTATAGGCCTCATCAATAAACAGCACACCACCCAGGGCCTGATCTACCAACTGGTTGGTCTTGATAGCTGTCTGACCAGAATAGCCCGCCACGAGTTTAGCACGGTCTGCTTCCACTAACTGACCACGAGCCACAACACCCAAGGTCTTGAAGATATCTGCCATGATACGTGCCACAGTCGTCTTTCCTGTTCCAGGATTTCCTGTAAACACATAATGCTTGCCTTGGAATGTATTGGTCTCGCCACGCTTGATCTGCAAATTGAGGAATGCTGTCAGGTTCGAGATTTCCTTCTTGACACCAGCCAATCCGACAAGGCCATCCAGCTTCTTCAGACAGTCTCCGACATTGACTGACTTTGGAGCCTCATAAGGAATGTCCTCTTGCTTGATAGTCATCAATTCCTCGTTGCTCATCGAAGAAATATCCACTCCCTGCAGACGCTGCGCCTGTTTCTTACAGATCTGATCAAAAAGGGTACGCATCGTACGACCATTGGCGAAGTCCTTGTCACGAGAGTTGTACATCTCCGTAACCATCTTCTTCGTCAATTCCTCTGCCTCTGGAGAGAAGATATATTTCTTGCCCTTAGCAAAGACAAGCATAATCTCGAACAACTGCTCTGGTGAGTAGTCCTTGATATCCAGGAAATAGTTGAAACGGCTGCGGAAGCCTGGATTCACACGGAACAGGTTCTCCATCTCCGTACGATAGCCAGCTGCGATCACAATGAACTGACCACGATCGTCCTCCATTCGCTTCATCAGCTTCTCCAAAGCCTGAGCACCTTGATTATCTCGATCACCCGAGGCACTAAGTGGGGCCAAGGTATAAGCCTCATCAACAAAGAGGATACCACCCTTAGCCTTATCACACAGGCGATCCACAACCTTTGGTGTCTCACCTTGATAAGGACTAACCATCTTGGCTCGATCTACTTCCACGACATGGCCACTGTCAAGATAGCCTATGGAAGCGAGAATCTCACCAAGCTTACGGGCTATCGTTGTCTTACCTGTTCCTGGATTACCCGTAAGGATAATATGCATCGACATCTTCTCCTGCTCACCCAAGCCGCGCTCAGCACGCTGCATAGCATTCTGAACAGAATAAGCCATTTCCTTAACAGCTGCCTTAACCTCATCCATACCGATGAAGGTATCAAGGTCTTTCAGGATATCTTCTACTGAACGTTCTTCAGGTACATAACCCTTGATATCCGACTTTTCTACCTGCTTGGCATCAGCACCACGACTGATAAATTGTGTGAAGATATCTTCTGAGGTCTTGGTGGCCAGATGTCCGTTTCCAAAGGTCTCATCCTTGATCTTTACCTGATACTTGAAGAAGCGCGACAACTGATTCTCTGCCTCTTCAGAGAACTCCGTAATACCATACTTGATTCGTAGGTTCAGTTTACAAATCTCCGTCAACTCCTGATAGCCAGGTGTAGTCATACGGAATGTATATTTGAAACGGTTAGCTACGGCTGGGTTACTCTCCAGAAAGTCCTCAAGGCCCTTCGTCAGACCTGAGATAATCACAATGGGATTATCCTCCCACTTATCCATCTCCACAAAGAGCTTGTCAAGCGGATTAACCTGATTGGAGTATTTATCAGGCAGGAGTTTCTGTACATTATCGAAAAAGAGAATGCCGTTCTTGGCCTTCTTGATATTGTCATCCCATTTGTCAACAAAGCGCTGATAGTCAACAGCGTCAACCATCGTCAACTTCGGCTTCTCGATGATCTTGTGCTGATAGAAGTAATCACGCAGGATTTCGGCAAGAGCCGTCTTTCCCGTTCCCGTCTCTCCTATCACAATGGCATTGACAGATATACGGACATTAGCAATATCCTTACGAGAACGAAGATATGTATAGGTATCGACAATGGTCTTCAACTGCTGCTTCACCTCATCGAGACCTACCAACTTATCGAGCAGGTCCTGACTTACAAGCGGCTGACCACACCACTTGCAGAACTTAGCAATGCTTCTGTTTTCCTTATGACATTTCTCGCAAACCATTATTCTACGTCTCGTTGTAATTGCTTAATTATTGCAGAGGGGCTGGTCTTCATTTGATTAACATCAGGATTGCTAACATTAAGAAGACTCGGACTGAAAATGATGAAATCAAGGACAAACACAAATACCAGCACACTCCAGAGGATATAGTGCAGCACGCTCTCCCCACTAATGGAGCGAACCTGATCCGTCACATCATTCAACAAACCGAACTTTGAACCCTTGAATCTGTATGACTTTGTCTTGAACGTGTAATACAACGGTTCAAGCAATGATGACTTGATATCATTCTGAAGGACTTCAGAAATCAGCTTACTGTCGGCCTTCTGGTCACCACGGAAATCTGTCAGATGACAAATGAGCATGTACACCAGGGAGATGACAGCAATCGTAATATTAAAGAGCGAGGGATGAGACTGTCCCATATACTTTAATATTATAATAGGTATAAAGGAGGACAGAGCTCCTAATAATCCCCACAGACAGGAGAACATAAAGTCATAGCCACGGAAGAAGGCTCTGGTGCCTACGATGACGGCAGTCATACCACCCAAAGGCAAACCAATGGAGAGGAACGTGTGTCCCATCAAGAACGAGCGATCCTTGACGCCGATAATCAGCACAAGCAGAAGCCAGATACCGCAAAGTCCATAGAAGATCATACGCCACATCTTCTCCTTGCCCTTGGCACGCTGCCAATTACTACGCACTTCCTTGATTCTGGCAGACGTCTCTTCACGGGCATCGACGAAACGTTTATAGTAACGCTGGGTCGCATCAATCTTTCCTAAGGCCATCAGCCACTCTTCCAAAGCATGCTCATACGCATACTCTTCTGAGAAATCAGCAAAGGGATCCTCGTGATAGAAGACCGACATCCACTGCGTGAAGGAACCATTCCTGATCTCACCTCGAAGCTGTGAGTAGTTTCTCGCATCGATATTCTTTCCATCTGTCATCTCTGTTCCGTCAGGCATCAGATAGACAGGGGTAACACCCAGAATCCTACAGAAACGATAAACAGCTGTCTTCGCATCATAGGCACCCAGACGCTCACGATTCTCTTCGCTCTTGAAATCAAAGCAACGGGCATGCTCACCATATATCTCTGTCCAACCGTGAAGCTGGGCGTAATAGGTGAACCTGCCTTCAAGTGCTACGATATCTTCCATCTCCTGCTCAAACTCCTTCTCACTGAGGTGCTCTGCATTCTTCAGTCGTTCACAGAGTTGTTCACCAACCTGCATGGGCGTGAATGCACTTCCCAGGTCATAGGCTGCCTCACGATCAAGATTATACAGCACTTTATAAGCCAAAGTCGAAGAATAAGGCTGATCCTTCGTCATAATACGGAGGCTCTCACAGGCCATACGGTCCTCATGGCTGTACATCCAGGAAAGCAGTCGACCGTCTGTCAGACAATGCCAGTCATCTTCTGTCAGATTCTCCCTACCGAAGGTCTTAACGATATCCTTCAAATCGGAAGAGGGATACTTTGCCAGCAGAGGTATCTCAGGATCGATCTCATAGACAAGTCGCATAATCGCTATACGGAGATCATCCTTATTCGTGGTATTCTTGAAATAAGAACGCAGACGATCCACATCGCATTTCGTATGGGATTCCAGATAGAGGAACAGCGAATCGTTAGGGTTCGTCAGCAATAATCCGTAGTCGCTCTGATAACTCAACAACGAGATAGCCATACTGTGAACATCATCACAGAGATTGCCCTTGACATCTTTATATGGATAAGTAGGCTCCATGACATAGACCGAAGCTAGAAGTCCTGCCTTCTGGTCTACTGGATAACGGTTTACAACGATATCCTTCACAATCGTGCTGAGTTTCTCATTACCACACGACTCCAACCAGGAACCGATCCTGCCATTATAAAGATAGCCGATGGCAATCTTCTCATTATCCAGAAGCAGGGGAACCAGCTCATGGATATTATCAGCCACCAGATTTCTGTCGGGATCGACAATGAAACTCTTGTATTTTAAGAATGGCGAGGAGAGGTCAACCTTCGGACTTCCACCTTCAAACCACTGCTCTACCTCTTCATATCCCCAACGATTCAGAGGATTAACCACTGTCAGGCCCTGCACAATCATACGTACACGATCTGGCAGTTCCTTGATATGAGGAATACGGCCTTCATTCTTCTGACGCATCATAATGCGCTCGTTCGAACTCATCGGGTTCTCACCCAGCCAAAGAGCCATCAGACACATTCCCAAAGAATAGAAATCAGCAGCAGGCGCTACTTCCACCACACCATCGATAACATCTGAATACATCTCAGGGGCAGCATAGATGGGGGTACGGGCCTGTGTCGTCTTATGCGACTTACCGTCCTGTTCCAGAATACTGGAAATGCCAAAGTCGCCAAGAACCAGCTCTGTATGTTCTTTATCACGGAAGAAGAAATTGCTCGGCTTGACATCTTTGTGCAGAATATTACACTCATGACAGTAAGCCAGTGCGGCAGCACCCTGTAAGGCAATACGACGGAACTTGTCAAGATCGCCATTCAGCTTATATTCTGCCATTGATCCTCCACGAAGATACTCCATCAGTTCATAATAGCGGTGCTTGCCATCAACATAGGTCTTGCCATAGTCGAACACATGGACTATCATCTCGAAATCAAAGTTCAGAACGGTCTGGAGAATCTTCTTGTTGACGTCGAAGCTGGGATAGTAAATCTTCAGAACGTACTCTTCATGATCACGCTCAACAAGAAAGACCTGAGCCTCACCAGAATTATCGCTCAAGCACTGAATCTTATGATAGTTGACACCTTTGAGGATGAAATCGTCACCATAGACCGCCTCCTTCTGCGAGGTAGCCCCATCAGCCCTGACTGTTCCACTCATATCAGCAGAGACAGGCATCTCAGCTGGACGAATGGTACCATCCAAGGTTGCAGGACGGACAGTCCCATCTAATGCAGCAGGACGGACAGTCCCATCTAATGCAGCAGGTCGAATGGTGCCGTCTAGTTCTGCAGGTGGAATGGTCCCGTCGAGTTCTGCAGGACGAATAGTTCCATCAAGTCCGGCAGGACGAACGGTTACATCGTCATTGGTCGTATTTTCGTTACCGAAGGTTCTTTCCGTGCTCATTTAAATATCGTCTTTAATTTCCTTTTTCGAATTCTTACCAAGTATAATCCACTTTCCTCCCATCTGCGGCTTAGCACATCCACAGGGACTGGAATGAAGTGCGTGCTTGAAATTACACTCCCAGGCCAATCTGACACCCGATGGTTTGCAGGCCATCGCATAATTGCGCACCTGTGCTGGCTTGGGTTGAGGCTGCTGGGCCATCTGCTCCAGAATCTCAGCGAGTCGGTTAAGGCGTTCCTGCTTCTTGGCATCATACTCTTCCTTACTCATACGCTTGTTCGTGGATTCAGGAATGACAGGATTGGATATACCACGATCCTGCGCCAGAAGTGTCAGCACTCGCTCACGAAGTTTGATGTTCTTCTGATCACGAAGGACCTCACGCTCTGAAGTATAGGGGATCGTCATCTCCA
Source organism: Prevotella sp. (assembly GCA_016286575.1). GTDB lineage: Bacteria > Bacteroidota > Bacteroidia > Bacteroidales > Bacteroidaceae > Prevotella. Next base: position 3,329 of record JAEETB010000053.1, on the reverse strand, counting down.
GCTTCTGGATCTCACTGGCCAGACGCTGCATCTCCTTGAACTCTGGAGTTTCCCTGATACGCTCCATCATCTGATGGGCTTCCTCCGTCAGAGGGGTTCCACACTGCTTGCAGAAAGAGAAATCATTCAACGTACGACAGACAGGACATACAATGCCGCCTCGAGGACTGCCACACTCAGGACAAAAAGCCTCGTGACCTGAAAGATGGGCACCACAGAAGGAGCAAACATCCTTGCGGATATAATGGCGACAGGTTTCACAAAAATCAGCATCAGGATCAATGTCTGCACCACAATTGGGACAGGTCGTCGTGCCAATGGGATTACCACAAGATGCGCAGAACATGGCCTCAGGTTCGTTGATAGTACCACAATGGGGACACTGGACACCCTGTGCCGAATGCATCTGCATCGCCTGCTGAGACTGCGGTTCAAAAGCCCTGTCACGAGTCAGCTCATCACGCTGCAACTGCCATGAGCTGCTGCTGTTACGTTCTGGATTCAGAGTATTATCATCATTCATAAAAAACGCGCAATTAACTTAAGTTAGGTGCAAAATTACGAAAAAAAACTTAATGAACAAAAAAAACCGCCGTAAATTTATATTTACGACGGCAAATTCTTCGAATTTATGGCCAAATTACCACAATTGCAGGCGTTCTGACTGCGGAATATACATTTTATCGCCCTCTTTCACACCAAATGCTTCATACCATGCATCAATATGGGGAAGAGCACCGTTTACACGCCAACGACCCAGTGAATGAGGATCACTCTTCGTACGGTTACGGATCTCCTCTTCAGTAATATTATTGGCCCAAACGCCTGCATAGGCATGGAAGAAACGCTGATCAGCTGTCAGACCGTCTTTCTCACCTAAGGGACAACGCTTAGTGGCATTCTTATAGGCTGCGAAAGCGACCTGCAAGCCTCCATGATCAGCCAGGTTCTCACCCAAAGTCAGACGTCCGTTAGCCTTCAGATCAGGAAGAACGCTGATTGCTGAGAAGAAGTCAGCATACTTATCCGTTCTCTCTGTAAAGTTCTTTCCATCTGCTTCAGTCCACCAGTCATGCATGTTTCCATCTTTGTCAAAACGACGGCCCTGATCATCGAATCCGTGTGTCATCTCGTGGCCGATAACCACACCGATGGCACCATAGTTGAAGGCATCGTCGGCAGTAGGCTCGAAGAAGGGATACTGCAGGATACCTGCAGGGAAGCAGATCTCGTTCGTCGTAGGATTGTAATAAGCATTTACCGTCTGGGGATACATGTGCCAGTCATCACGATCTACAGGCTTGCCTGCACGATGCTCGATATTCCAGGCATTCCAGAACTTATCGCACTCCAGCATATTCTCATAGTAAGATTTTTTTGGATCAATCTGAAGTGCAGAGATATCCGTCCATCTGTCAGGATAGCCGATCTTCACATAGAACGTATTAAGCTTCAACAGAGCATTCACCTTCGTTGAATCATCCATCCAGTCCTGTGCAGCAATACGCTCGCCAAGGGCAATCTGCAGGTTCTTGACCAGTGTAGCCATACGCTGTTTGGACGACTCAGGGAAATACTTCTTTGCATAGATCCTGCCCAGGGCCTCACCCATCACATTCTCTACCTGACTGGTACTGCGCTTCCAAAGCGGATGATTCTCCTTACGGCCTGAACGGATACGTCCATTGAAATCAAAACTTTCAGCAACGACGTCGTCACTCAGGAGATCGGCTGCAGAGGAGATGATATCCCACTCCATCACGTCACGATACTCTGCAGGCTTCATCGAACCTGCCAAAGCGTTGGCGCCTGCCATGAAATCGGGCTGTCCGACAACCATCTCCTGAATATACTTGCTGGCGATACCCTTCGCGTTCATCAGCTTCTCCAGAGGCAGATTGGGGTACTTCGACTCGAACTCCTGAAGTGTCATCTTGTTATAGTTGGCCTCAGGGTCACGAAGTTCTGTACGCGACTTGCTGACCTTGGCCAGTTCAGTCTCCATCTTCATGATGTTCTGCATCTTCTTGGTCGCTGCACTTTTACTGAAGCCAAAGAGCTGGAACATCTTGACTATGTGCTTCTTAAAAGCCTCACGGATATTGGCCGTAGCCTTGTCGTTATCGAGGTAATACTCCTTCTGACCCAACGACAGACCTCCCTGATAGATGTTCAGGATATTCTCCGTGGCGTTCTTGTCATCAGCACCCAGACCAGCATAATAGAAATTACTGCCACCATAGGGAGCTCGTTCCAACAGGATGTCGAGAAGCTGCTGCTTGGTCTTGGCTGCCTCAAGCTTCTTGATTACTGGCATAACAGGACTGACACCTTCCTGGTTACGACGTACAGAGTCCATCGCCAACTTATACAGGTCGCTGAGCTTCTGCTCAATCGTACCTGCCTCATAGGTATTGGCCTGCAGTTCTGCAAGAATACCGTTGATACGTTTGGCATTGTTCTCCTGCAGCTGGTCAAAACTGCCATAACGGGAATAGGCTGCAGGCAGAGGATGCTTCTTCACCCATCCGCCACAGGCATAGCCGTAGAAATCATCGCCAGGACGCAGACTCGTGTCAAAATCTGTCTGATCCAGACCTGAACGAAGTGGCTCCTGAGCCATAGTCATCATTGTCATTGATGCCATTGCCATCATTGTAATTATTCGTTTCATACTTTTTATTGTTTGTTTATTGAAAGTTTTCTAATTGTTCACTCAGCGTCTCCCAACGCTCTACCTCCTCGTCGAGGGCACTCTTAATCGAGGTGTATTCCGTTACGAGTACCATATCCGAGGCGTTCTCTGGCTGCATCAGCAGCTCATCGAGCTCTTTCAGACGCTGTTCCATCTTCTCGATCTTGGCCTCAGACTCCTTCACAGCCTTCTCTGCACGATTCTTGCGCTTCTGCTGCTCCTTGCGCTCGGCATAGGAAAGAGATTTTAGTAGGGCCTCGTCATTTGTCCCATCCCCTGGGACAACTTGTCCCACCCCTTGGGACTTCTTGTCCCACCCCATGGGACAATTAGCCTGCTTGGCTACGCTGTCAGACGACTCCCTTCCCAGTTCATTAAGCTCGCTGATCTTCTTCGCCTGGAGGAAGTCGTAGATGCCTCCAAGATGCTCTCTGACCTTACCTCCACCAAACTCGTAGACCTTCGTCACCAAGCCGTCGAGGAACTCACGATCGTGACTGACGATAATCGCTGTACCATCGAAAGCCTTGATGGCCTCTTTCAGCACATCCTTCGAAGGCATGTCGAGATGGTTCGTGGGCTCGTCGAGAATAAGCAGGTTGACAGGTTCCAGCAGCAGACGGATCATCGCCAG
>JAEETB010000052.1 GCA_016286575.1 Prevotella sp. | reverse complement strand
TGATAATATCACATACCATGCAATGATGGCAGCGAAGCCACTGACTCCTAAGAACAGCAGCAGGGGTATACATGATAGTATGAATATATATTTGATTTGATTGTCTTTCCATCCCCAATGCTTGAACTTCAGAGCGAACATGGGAATCTCGGCAATCAGCAGATAGCAACTGACAAAAGTGCCGACGAGTATGATCCATTCCAGACCTTCGAAGCAGATGTTGTGTTGCTGCAGACCTACGATGAGTGCCCCCCAGAAGAGTGCGTTGGCAGGGGTGGGGAGTCCGATGAATCCTAAGGCCTGTCGCTCGTCAAGATTGAACTTGGCCAGTCGGAGGGCAGAGAAGGCCGCCATGACGAAAGCCAGGAAGGGCAGTGTGAAGATGTGAATATGGAACGTGCAGAGATAGCCGAAGATGATGGCTGATGGCGCAAAACCGAAGGTGATGTCGTCAGCCAGGGAATCAAGTTCTTTTCCGATAGGGGAGGAAACACCCAGAAGTCGTGCTGTCATACCATCGAAGAAATCGAAGACAGCACCAATGATGATGAACAGCAAAGCCAACTCGAAGTCGCCCTGGAAAGCGAAATAGGTAGCGATACAACCAGAAATGAGGTTGCAGCAGGTAATCGTGTTGGGGATATGCTTCTTCATAAGCGATAGAATATTATGCCAGTTTGGCGATCACCGTCTGGTCTCCTGTAGTGGGTTGCCCCATGGTGACACATGCCTTAGCTGTCAACGGCAAATAGACATCAACTCGAGATCCCAGTTTGATAAAGCCGAGGTGCTCATCGATGTAGCATTCCTCATCCTCCTTGGCGTAGGTCACAATACGACGCGCCATAGCACCAGCAATCTGACGTACCAACACATCGGTACCATCAGGGGTCGTAATCATGATGTCGGCATGCTCATTCTCCTCACTGGCTTTAGGTAGCCAGGCCTTGTGATAGTTTCCGTCCTGATGATGAACGAACTTCACCTTGCCATCTACAGGGAACCAGTTGGCATGAACGTTCAGCGGACTCATGAATATGGAGATCATAAGACGTTTATCATGGAAATATTCGTTTTCCTCAGCCTCTTCAATGACAACAATCTTTCCATCGGCAGGAGCTACTACAAGCTTATCGGTATCTCCATTAAAATAACGGATTGGACAACGATAGAAATTGAGTGCCATAAGCCAGGCTGCTCCAAAAATGAGGATAAAAATCCAAAAAGGTATAGGTGTACTGAGGTAGTACCAAAGAGCATAGGCGATGCCACAGATAGCCACTGCGCTGATAAACAGCTCATTAGTGCCTTCTCGATGGATCCTAATTTTCTTCAGTTTCTTAATCTTTTCTCCCATGGGTAATAACGAATATTCTGTAACTTGGGTGCAAAGGTACATATTTTTTACGTAAGTTACAAACTTTTCACGTTTTTCTTTTGGTATTTCGAAGAAATAGACGTATCTTTGGACACGAAAAATGAAAAGAATCAAATAAAAAAATGGAAGATTTCGTACATTTGCATGTACATACATACTACTCGATTCTGGATGGTCAGTCGAGCATCAAGAAGCTTGTGAATAAAGCCATTGACGATGGTATGAAGGGCATGGCTATCACCGACCATGGTGACATGTTCGGCATTAAGGAATTTCACGACATCTGCATGGGGATTAACAAACAGCGCAAGAAGGACGGACTTGATCCTTTCAAACCCATCTTCGGTTGTGAGATGTATGTGGCTCGTCGTGGTGACATGAATCTTCGAGAGACCAAAGAAGACCTTGGAGGCTATCACCTCATCGTGTTGGCCAAGAACTATGAGGGATATAAGAATCTCATCAAGCTTGTCAGTCGTTCGTGGACGGATGGCTTTTATAACCGTCCTCGTACTGACCATAAGGATCTGGAAAAATATCATGAAGGTTTGATCGTCTGTTCTGCCTGTATCGCTGGTGAGGTGCCTGCCAAGATTTTGAAGGGCGATATTGCTGGTGCCCGACAGTCTATCGAATGGCATAAGAAGCTTTGGGGCGATGATTATTATCTGGAGTTGCAACGTCATGAGGTGAAGAATCCTGATCCCAATTACCGTGCCAACCGCGAGACCTTCCCCCTACAGCAGAAAGCCAACAAGGTGCTTATTGAACTGGCTAAGGAATATGGCGTAAAATTGGTTTGTACCAACGATGCTCATTTCGTGGACGAGGAGAATGCCGAGGCCCATGATCACCTGCTCTGTCTGGCAACGGGTAAGGACCTGGACGATCCTACGCGTATGCTTTACTCTAAGCAAGAGTGGTTTAAGACACGTCAGGAGATGAACGATATCTTCAGCGATGTGCCTGAAGCCTTGACCAATACACTGGAAATTCTGGATAAGGTTGAGATCTATAGCCTCGACAACGATCCCATCATGCCGTTTTTCCCCATTCCTGAATCGTTTGGAACAGAAGAGGAGTGGCGCAAGAAGTTCACGGAACAGCAGCTTTACGATGAGTTTACATGTGATGAGAACGGTGAGAACCAGCTTTCCAAGGAGGATGGTGAGAAAAAGATTAAGAAGTTGGGTGGCTATGACAAGATCTATCGAATCAAGTTTGAAGCTGATTATCTGGCGAAGCTTGCCTACGAAGGTGCCAAGCGGCGTTATGGCGATCCTATCCCTGACGAAGTGGTAGAGCGTGTGAAGTTCGAGCTCCATATCATGAAGACCATGGGATTCCCTGGTTACTTCTTGATAGTGCAGGATTTCATTAATTCAGCCCGTGATGAACTCGACGTGATGGTAGGTCCTGGTCGTGGTTCGGCAGCAGGTAGTGTGGTGGCTTATTGTCTGGGTATCACCAAGATTGACCCACTGAAATACGATCTCCTGTTTGAGCGTTTCCTGAATCCGGATCGTATCTCATTGCCTGATATCGATACCGATTTTGATGACGATGGCCGTGGACGTGTGCTGAAATGGGTGATGGACAAGTATGGTCATGAAAACTGCGCCCATATTATTACTTATGCCACGATGGCCACGAAGAACTCAATTAAGGATGTGGCACGTGTAGAGAAGTTACCGTTGGCTGATTCGAATGCTTTGTGCAAAGCCATTCCTGATCGTCTGCCTGACGGCATGAAGATGAACCTGCCCAATGCCATCAAGTGTACCAGGGAACTGCAGGAAGCCGAGACTTCGAGCAATCCGCAGCTGGCCAATACCATCAAATACGCCAAGATGCTGGAGGGTACAGTTCGTGGAACAGGTATCCATGCCTGCGGTTTCATCATCTGTCGCGACCCCATCAGTGACCATGTACCTGTATCAACAGCCGATGACCCTGATTTCAAGGGCACTAAGACCAATTGTACGCAGTACGATGGCCATGTGATTGAGTCTACAGGCCTTATCAAGATGGACTTCTTGGGTCTGAAGACGCTTTCGGAGTTGAAGGAGGCCTGTGCGAATATCAAGCGTACGAGGGGAATTGACGTAGACTTGGATACCATTCCTATCGATGACCCCAAGACATACGAACTCTATCAGAAGGGACAGACCATTGGAACGTTCCAGTTTGAGTCGGCAGGTATGCAGAAGTATCTGCGTGAGCTCCATCCGACGGTGTTCGAGGACCTGATAGCCATGAATGCCCTCTATCGTCCAGGTCCTATGGATTATATCCCTTCGTTCATCGCCCGTAAGAATGGTCGTGAGGAAATCAAGTATGATATCCCTTGTATGGAGAAATACCTGAAGGATACCTATGGCATTACCGTTTATCAGGAGCAGGTGATGTTGTTGTCGCGCCAGCTTGCCGACTTTACCCGTGGTGAGAGTGATGCCCTGCGTAAGGCGATGGGTAAAAAGAAGAAGGATATCGTTGATGCGATGAAGCCCAAGTTCATCGAGGGTGGTAAGAAGAATGGTCATGATCCTGAGATCCTTGAGAAGATCTGGGCCGACTGGGAGAAGTTCGCCTCCTACGCTTTCAACAAGTCGCATGCAGCCTGCTATTCATGGGTGGCATATCAGACGGCTTATCTCAAGGCTAACTATCCAGCAGAGTTCATGGCTGCCATCATGAGCCGTCGTCGTGATCAGATTACGGAAATCACCAAACTGATGGACGAGTGTAAGCAGATGGGTATTGCCACACTGGGTCCTGATGTCAACGAAAGTTATGAGAAGTTTGGTGTTAACCATCATGGTGAGATTCGTTTCGGCCTGGGAGCTATTAAAGGCATGGGCGACTCGGCGGCACAGGCTATTATTTCAGAACGTGAAAAGAACGGACCCTATAAGACCATCTTCGATTTCGCTGAGCGTGTGAACATGAGTAATGTCAACCGTAAGGCGTTTGAGTCTTTGGCACTCAGTGGTGGTTTCGACAGCTTTGGCATACGTCGTGAGGACTTCTTTGTCGAGAACAATAAGGGCGAGATGTTTATCGACCTCCTGGTGCGTTATGGACAAACTTATCAACAGGAGAAGTCACAGGCCCAGAACTCGCTCTTTGGAGACTTCGACGCCGTAGAGATTGCTACGCCAGCGATTCCCAAGTCGGATGTACGATGGAGTGACATCGAACGTCTGAATAAGGAACGTGAGTTGGTGGGTATCTATCTCTCTGCTCATCCGCTCGATGAGTATAAGATGATTCTCGACAATCTCTGCAATGCGAAGTGTGCCGATTTGGCAGATGTCCAGAGCTTGTCAGGTCGCGAGGATATCATCCTGGGTGGTATTGTGACAGCTGTTCGTCAGAAATTCACCAAGAAAGGCGAACCCTGCGGTTTCGTGACGGTTGAGGATTTCGATGGCAGTGGTGAGATACCGTTCTTCGGACGTGACTGGGGACAGTGGAGTGGCATGTTTACTGAGGGCGCTTCCGTCTATGTGACAGCCAAACTGCAACCCCGTTTCATGAACAGCAGTCAGATGGAGCTGAAGGTGCAGAATGTGGAATATCTGCAGACAATCAAGGAGAAGGCCATCGATCGTATCACGATTGAAATGGTGACAGATCTGCTGGATGAGAAGATTGTGGCAGACCTGACAGAGATTATCAACGAGAGTCCAGGCTCCACCAAACTCTTCTTCCAGCTGCGTGATTCCTCAGGCGGTAACCATGTGCTGCTGAGAAGCAAGTCTGCTGGTGTTGATGTCCGTCATGCGCTGATTGATTTCATCGAGCACCACGAGATGCTGTCGTATAAGATCAATTAGTGGCATGGTATTTGCAGAATGAGATTTTGAGACATAGTATTCATTTTTAAAAGATTAAGACAATGGAAGTAACAATCACAAATGAGAATTTTGCGAGTTTGAAAGGTGGTAATCTGCCTTTAGTAGTGGATTTTTGGGCAACATGGTGTGGCCCCTGCCGTATGGTGGCTCCCATTATTTCTGAGTTGGCTGAGAAGTATGACGGCAAGATCGTAGTCGGCAAGTGCGACGTCGAGGAGAATGAGGATCTGGCTGCAGAGTTCGGCATCCGTAACATTCCTACCATCTTGTTCTTCAAGAACGGTGAGGTTGTCGACAAACTGATCGGTGCTCAGGCAAAACCCAAGTTCGAGGAGAAATTCGACGCACTTCTGTAATCTATGGCAAATCAAAACGGAGGAAATGGCGGAGGTATGTCATTCGAAGATGAACTCCGCTTAGATGAGGAAGAGAACCAGCGTGAAGTCGAATTCATCCGTTCTCAACTGCCTGTTGATTTCAAGAAGATCTATAGCAAGTCGGATATTCTCTGGATCATGGATGCCATCGTGGACTATTATTACACCAGTGGCATTCTGGAAAGCAATGACGACGAGGTCGATATCGACATGGAGGCTGTAGCTGATTATGTCTGCAAGAAGGCAGAGAACGAAGGTGTCAGCAAGTCATTCAATCCTGAGGAGGTCTTCTTTATTGTGCAGGCTGACTTGGATTTCCAGGAACAGAATCTATAAGACAGTTTAATCCCCGCCATCAGCGGGGATTATTGTTTTCAGAAGTTGATGGTACGTGTGCCGTCTGCTTGCTCTGTAATGGTTACCTTGACGGCATCCTCAGGCAAAACTTCCTCGATCAGTTCAGGCCATTCGATCAGGCAGAGGGCACCACTATAGAAATAGTCCTCATATCCCATGTCATACACTTCCTCCAGCTTTTTGATGCGATAGAAGTCAAAGTGAAATACTGATGAGTGAGGAGCGAGGAGTGGGGAGTGAGCAGTATACTCATTGATGATGGCAAAGGTGGGCGAGGTGATGACATCCTCTACACCCAGTTCCTCACAGATGGCCTTGATGAAGGTGGTCTTGCCAGCACCCATCTTACCATAGAAGGCAAAGACTCTGCGATCGCCAATCTCGTTCACAAAGCTTTTGGCCGTCTCGCGGATATTCTCTAAACTCTCAATTCTTATTTCCATATCTTAATCCTTAAAATCGTCAATCTAAAATCGTAAATCCGTAAATCGTAAATCTTTTAATCCTACAGTCTTTTCTTCCCTGTCAGTGTAATCAGTGGTATGATCATCTCTTCCATCGAGATGCCTCCATGCTGGAAAGTGTCGCGATAGTAGGATACATAATAGTTGTAATTGTTGGGATAGGCGAAGAACGAATCACCAGTAGCGAAGACATAGCTGGTTGACAGGTTGGGTGAGGGGAGCTGTGCCTTCTGAGGATCCTTGACTACGAAAAGACTCTTATCGTCGTGAGCCAGGTTCTTCCCCAGCTTGTAACGCAGATTAGTGTTGGTGTTACGATCGCCAAGGATCTTCACTGGTTGCGTACAACGGATACTGCCATGATCCGTAGTCACGATCACCTTATAGTCAGTCTGTGCCAATTGCCTGAAGAAATCGGAGATGACAGAGTGGCGGAACCAGGAGAGAGTAATGCTGCGATAGGCACTCTCATTGTTGGCGAGCTCCCTCACCATCTTCGACTCTGTACGGGCATGACTGAGCATGTCGATGAAGTTGAACACTACGACGTTCAGGTCGTTCTTTTCCAGCGAGCTGAATTGCTGCAGCAATTTGTCAGCATCAGTTTGGTTGTTGACCTTATGGTATGAGAACGTGTTCTTACGCCTATAGCGCTCCAACTGAGTCCTGATCAGAGGCTCTTCATTCAGGTTCTTACCCTCTTCTTCGTCTTCATCCACCCAAAGGTCTGGGAACATCTCTGCAATCTTATTGGGCATCAAACCGCTGAAGATGGCATTGCGGGCATATTGGGTGGCTGTTGGCAGGATGCTGTAGTACAGGTCCTCTTCCATCTCAAAGTGATCACTGAGTTCTGGAGCAAGCACACGCCACTGGTCATAGCGGAAATTGTCAAGCACCACCAGGAATACTTTCCTGCCCTCGTTAAGCAGTGGGAAGACCTTGTTCTTGAAGACCTGAGGTGACATCATGGGAGAGGAACTCGTTGAGGCTATCCAGTCCAGATAGTTCTTCTTTATATACTTGGCGAAACCGTTATTGGCATCTTCTTTCTGCATCTTGAGCATCTCTGTCATACTGCTGTCAGTGGCACTCAGTTCCAATTCCCAATGCACCAGACGCTTGTAGACGTTGATCCAGTCTTGCCAGTCCTTGCTGTCCATAATCTGCATGGCTATCTGCTGGAAGTTACGCTGATACTGACTCTGTGTCACCTCTGTCTCGATGGCTTTGCGGTGGATGTTCTTTTTCAGGGTCAGCAGAATCTGGTTGGGATTGACGGGCTTGATCAGGTAATCGGCAATCTTCTGGCCGATGGCCTGCTCCATGATGTTTTCCTCTTCACTTTTGGTTACCATCACGGCTGGCAGAGAAGGCTGTAGCTCCTTCAGCTTCTGAAGGGTCTCCAAACCGCTCAGTCCAGGCATCTGCTCATCCAGGAACACAAGGTCGAAGTTGCGCTCCTTGCAGAGGTCGATGGCGTCTGTGCCATTGCTGACGGTCATCACCTCATAGCCTTTCTTCTCGAGAAACAGGATATGTGCTCTCAGTTGCTCGATCTCATCGTCTACCCAAAGTAATAGTCCATTGCTCATCTTTATGCTTTATGATTTACGATTTTTACCAGAAGTCATCGCCGAAGTCGAAGTCCTTCACCTCTACCTTTCGCTGACCAGCATTCGGCAGGAAGAAGTCATCGTCGTCATTCTCTTCTTCCTCTGTTCCCTCTTCCTCTGAAGGACTGCCAATTTCTTCAATGTCAGGCTGCTCGATGTCCTCAGGGATAATCAGCAGTTTCTCTGTGCTTACCTTCATGGGTACAAAGGTCTTTTCGTAGAACTGCTGATAGTCGTCGTAGCTGAACTGCGTACCAATAAGTGCCAGATTGGCCTCACTGATGACGAGACTCTGACAGGGTTTCAAACGCTCGGCGAGACTCTCGTTCTGATAGAGTTGGCGGGCATATTGCATCGCCTCGTCATAGCTCAGGAAACCACTGGTGATCATCCTGTGCAACCCGTGATCCTCATCAATCTGTAGCTCGAAGTTTCGCACCAGGAAGTTGGTGAAGTTATATCTCGCCATCTCGAAGAGCAACTGGTTCTCGTTTACAGAGTCAGGCTCATAGACGAGCATGAAGAGGAACTGCTGATTGCGTTCTGCACTAAGGGTGTCACTGATGGTTGAATCCCTGGTCAGTGTGATGTCGCGCATAGTCCATACATCACCGATGTCGAACTTACCGCCATGGAGTCTGCGACCTTCTTGTACACCCTTGATAATCATACCAGCCAACGGACTGACCTCACTCTCAGGATATTTCTCAACCACCTCCTTCAGACGTTCCATACACCCGTCGCCATCGCCTTCGTTCAGCAGGCTGAGACCATCGATGAAGATGAACTTCGCACGATTGGCACCTGACGGGAATCGGCTGCCTGAGATGTTGGCATTGGCTCTGATAATATCATGACGATCTGTCTTGAAGGCTTCGTATGTAGCTGCATAGAGCGAATCCTCCAGATGCTCGCCAAACCTGGCATTCTCCATGTAGTAAGGATCAGTCAGCAAGGTTGTCCATTCACTTTCAGGATGGTTTGCCTTCAATTGACTGATGCAGTAATCGGCCATCTCCATCCTGCCTTGGCGTGCATAGAGCAGATAGAGGTGATACCAGGCCTCGTCGCAGTGTTCATAGTCTGGATAATTGTCTGTCAGTCTGCGAAGGTATCTTTCGCCCAGCTTCAGGTTGTCCATCTTGTCCTTCAGTATGATGCCTGCCTGGAACAGAGCCTCCCTGATAATCTGGTGGCAGACGTCCTTCTGCTCATCAGTAAAGGGTATCTGTGCCAGATAGAATTCACGCTCATGTGGATCATTGGCAGCCTCGATAGCTAAGGAGTCGACAGGCGCCTGCTCGTCCAAGCTGTCTGACTCTTCTGTATATTCAGGATTCTCTGCGATTTCTTCTGTGTTCTCCAGAGCCACCACCGTCTGATTGCTGCGTTGCCAGTTGTCTGCATTCTCGCGCTTGCCCCATTGCCGTTGGAAGGTAGCCTTTCCCTGACTTACAGCTGTAGGGTTATAGAAATACCATTGTCCGTTACCTGCTGTTGGCATCGTGGGCGATGCTGGTGTGCTTGGCCTGATGTCCGTATTGCCAATGTCCTGATTCCTTTGCATCTCTTCGGCCTCAGCATCGAGCATGGCTTCACGCTCCTCCTTCTCCTTTTTCTTCAGCGCCTCGATCACTCTGTCGATGGCGGCATTCCGTTCAGCCTCCGACATGTCAGCCAGTGCCAAAAGGGAATCCTGCAACTCAATGGCAGTGGTGTGGGGCACGAGCTCATCGAGCACTTTCGATCGTAAAGACAGTTCTTCGTAGTCTGGACGGTCCTTGTCGAGCAGTCCGATGGCCTCGCCATAGCATCGCTGAGCATCGGCAAAACGTTCCTTTTGCCAATAGATGTTTCCCAGCGTCAGCAGGAGCACCCCCTTCTCAATGCCGTTACGGACTGATAGTTGGTTGCCTTTTTCGTAGGCAGCGATGGCTCCAGCCGTATCGCGCTGCAGCAGGTAGGTGTTGCCAATGGCGTAATACACCTGGTCCAGATACTCCTGGTTGTTGTCTGATTTGGCCATCCGCTTCAGCTTGCTGATAATCTGATGGCTGCTCGTGCTGGGCATGACCTCTGTCTGGGCGATGCGGGCATTAAACTCCATTTCGTAGGGTGGGTGACAGCCGATGACCTTGCTGAAAGCCTTATAGGCTTCCTCGCGATGCCCCAACTGGCGTTGTATCTGTCCCATCAGATACCATTCTCTGGCACGTTGTATTTTACGACGTTCGTGCTTGATCACCTTTCTTAGATAAGGTATGGCTTTCTCGTATTCCTTCGTGTGAATATAATAGTCGGCATAGGTGTAGTCCCAGTCTTTTACAGCCCTGAAGTCCATCGAGTCACGACTCATGTTACGGATCACGTCCTCAGCGTCGTATTTCCAGTCCAGCTCTGTGTAACATTTTGCCAACCAGGCTCTTGCCAGTCCGTTCATCAGGGGCTGGGTCTGGTAGAGTCGGCTCATATAGCTGAAGGTGGCAGCTGCTTCGTCGAATTCACCTTTCTGGAACTGCGATTTACCCATGAGCAGCCAGGCTTTCCAGAGGAAAGGATTATATTCCTTGCGCCCCAGCCATTCACGGTCCTTGGCAGTCTTCCGCTTCGAGTTCTTCCACTCGGGCTTGACCTTGATACTGTGTAGCTTGATGGCTTTCTCACTTTTCTCGATGGCTCTGTCATACTGGCCTCTGCCGATGTCGCGACTCTGCTTGTTGCCCACCATGTAGAGTGGGAGCATCTCTGTGTAGTTGTCCTTGTTGCCTTTTTCCTTCTCCAGATTTCCTTCGATAAAGGCCTGCGATCCGTTGAAATACACATTATAGCGCGTATTGAACGAGTGCCACCATCTCGACCCCGCTGTATTCTTCTTCGTAGAGCAGGAGATCAGGGAGGTGAGAATGATAAAGTGAAATATGATAAGCAGTGGCAGAGTCTTCGATTTCTTTTTCTTCTCTTCCAGCAGACAATGGATCTTGCAGTTCCCTTCCTCGGCTTCTGTACAGGTAGAGCAATCGTGTCCCTGCTTGATGGTGTCATCTTCCTTGTCAAACAGGTTTGCTACTGCGGCCACAATGCCCAGTACCACAATCATCCCTATGCAGACGACGACAAAATTCATATCTTACTCCACATCCCTTGTCTCAATCTCGAAACCTGCTTGTTGCAGATTGTCCCAAAAGCGGGGATACGACTTGGTGACCACTTGAGGATTGTTAATCACCAGGTTCTCCTGTTTGCACGCATAGGGGGCAAAGGCCAGGGCCATGCGATGGTCCTCATAAGTGTCGATACCCTGGCTGAAATCGGGCTCGCAACGCTCACCATCCCAATAGAGTTCGCAACCGTCTACATCATGCAGCACGAAACCCAACTTCCGCATCTCTTTCTTCATGGCCTCAATGCGGTCAGTCTCCTTGATTTTCAGTGTGGAGAGTCCTGTAAACCTGAAGGGGATATTCTTGGCAGCGCAGGTTACCACGAAAGTCTGGGCCAGATCAGGCGAGTTGATGAAATCATACTCCAGTCGTGGTACGCAGCGACCGTTCTTCCTGATGGTAATGGTCTGGGGCACACCCTGCTTCTTGGTCTCAAACGTCGTCTTTACACCCAGCAGACTGAAAATGTAGCGGACGACAGAGTCACCCTGCTTAGAGCCGTCCATCAATCCTGTCAGTCTGATTTCTGAGTCGGGATTATCGTTCAGTGCCATCATCTCATACCAATAGCTGGCACCACTCCAGTCGTTCTCGATGAAGTAGTCGCGACCAGTATAGGGCTTTGGCTTCACCTCGATGGTGTCAGCTGATGTCCACTCGGCATCAGCTCCAAACTCGCGCATGGTCCAGAGTGTCAGGTCGATATAGGGTCGTGAGATGACCTCGCCAGTCAACTGCAGCGTCAATCCCTCCTTCAGCATCGGACCAATCATCAGCAAGGCAGAGATGTATTGCGAACTGACATTGCCTGGTATCTCCAGCAGCCCGCCTTCGAGCGATTTGCCTGTGATGCGGAGTGGGGGGAAGCCTGTAGTACCTGCATAACTGATGTCAGCGCCCAACTTGCGGAGGGCATCAACGAGGATGCCGATGGGGCGATGCTTCATGCGCTCCGTACCAGTGATGGTGTGCGTACCTCTCATCACACTCAGATAGGCCGTCATAAAGCGCATGGCTGTGCCTGCTGCCTTGATGTCGATCACCTCTGGCATGTAGCGTATGGCGTCGATGATGACTCCTGTGTCATCACAGTCGCTCAGGTTCTGTGGCAGATTCCTGCCTCCGCTGAGGGCGTAGATGATGAGAGCTCTGTTTGAGATGCTTTTCGATGCAGGCAGTCCGATGGTGCATTTCAGCACCTTGGGTGCCATAAGTCTATATTGTTCCATTTCTATGTAGCATATTATTAGCATGCAAAGATACGATTTTTATTTTAATTACATCACAGATTTAAGCTAAAAAAGGGAAAAAGATGAAAAAGTTGCTCAAAAATTTGGTTAGTTCGCGAAAACTGTGTACCTTTGCACCCGCATTCGACAAAATAAGGGTCGGTGCTAAGCATAAAGGATCGGGATTTAGCGCAGTTGGTAGCGCACACGTCTGGGGGGCGCGAGGTCGCTGGTTCGAGTCCAGTAATCCCGACAGAAAGATGAGAAATCGCAAGGTTTCTCATCTTTTTTTGTTAAATAGTCACATTTTTGAAGTCGGATTGCTTGATATTTGAAAAACTATTCGTAATTTCGCTGCCGAAATGGACAAGAACTTATATATCATAAGCGGTTGCAATGGAGCAGGCAAGACAACAGCATCTTATACGGTGCTGCCTGAGGTTTTAAACTGTAAAGAGTTCGTCAATGCTGATGAGATAGCTAGAGGTCTTTCTCCATTTAATCCTGAGAGTGTTGCGATCGAGGCAGGGCGTTTGATAATTCTCCTGAGTTGGCATTACTACGAATCGCTGAAAGAGTAGCTAAAGGAGGCCATAATATTCCTGAGCCAATAGTAAGACGCAGATATGTCGCTGGCATTTGCAATCTTTTTCAATTATTCATTCCAGAGGTTGACTACTGGGATGTTTTTGATAACAGTCACAATCCTCGTGTGGCGGTTGCTTGTGGAGGTAAGGGCGTGAAGCCTAATATTTTTGATGAATCACGATATAAAAGCATTATAAGTTATGTCAAATAAAGAAGTAATTGACTTCCATGAGAAAATAAAGGAAGGATTAAAAATCGCAGAGCGGCGGATGCTCGAAGAGAAAGCTCTTCGTGGTGAAGACATTATTGTATCTTCCGATGGTAAGACTATTGAGCGTATTCCCGCGAAACAACTCTTATAAAAAATCGTCAGAGGATTTACGATTGATTATCCCCAAGAAAAAGACAACCCTTTAATAAGCAATCCATAACGGCCCTTAATCCTGCGAATTAATTCCCCTCACGGGAACGATTCGTTCCCGAACAATCAGTCGTAGCCGACTTTGTCAGCGATAAGTGCCACTTATTATCCAGCAAGTGCCACTTATTTGCGAGTAAGAGCCTCCTCGCTATTATTCTCCAGCGAGTTCCACATCTGCTCGTAATCGGCTTCTTGTTTGCGGACATCTTTGAGGGCGCGCTTACGGCGTTGGCGGTCTTCCACCTTCTGGCGCATGGTGAGGTCATAGATCCAAAGGGCGAAACCGATGGGATTGAAGCCTGTGGGAATCTTGATCCTTTCTAGCACGGCATCAAGTTTCTGTTGTGGAGTGCTTTGCATCATGGAGGTCATCCGTTTGTCGAATCGTCGTTCACCATAGATGACCACCTCGCGCAGGGCATTTGTATTGGGAATCAGAAAGATGGTATCGCCCAGAAGTTCGGATGTCAGCATATAACGATGCTCAAAGTCAGGATGACGGAAGTCGATGCGCTCGAAACTGTCTGGCACCTCGAAGAGTCCGTCCCATGAGGTTCTCATCTCTCGCCCATTATCAGCACTCACAATCACCTCACGTATAGGAACCTTCGACTCGACATTGACGACCACCATCTGTCGCTGAGCCAAAAGCCCAGACGACAACAGTTGAAGGCATATAATATATAAGGTGCGCGATGCCATCGATAATGCTTAATTCACCTCGTAGCCTTTTACCTGAATGGCTGGGCAGACGGGTAGTTTCTTGGTCTTCCCCTTCACGGCATTGCGATACAGACCGTTCTTCATATAGGCATTC
>JAEETB010000369.1 GCA_016286575.1 Prevotella sp. | reverse complement strand
CTTCTTTACCGCTGAGGGGAACGAGACAGGCAAGCTGCAGTCACGTATCGATCGTGGTATCATGAGTCTGTCGAACACGGTCAACAATTTCTTCATCGAGATCCTGCCGCTCTTCACGAGTGCCATCCTGGCACTCATCCTGATGTTCTGGGCGAATGTCTATGTGGGACTGGTGGCGCTCTGTATCGTACCTATCTATTTCTATGTCACCAATCTGCAGGCCAAGCGGATGAAAGGTGGGCGGCGCGGCATCTTCGGCGGACACCAGGCCGTGAGTCAGGGCATCCTGAACATCATCGAAAGCATCACCGTCATCAAGTCGTTCAATCGCGAGCAGATAGAGGCTGCCCGTCAGGCAGGCTTGCAAGAGTCGATGACCAACCTGCAGCTGAACACCCGCAAGCAGAGTTATTTCTACAACGGTCTGAAGAGCTTCCTCGAGCAGATCGGTACCGTGCTCATCATCATCCTGACGGCCTATCTCGTGCTGATAGACTATCCTGGCATGACCATCGGAAAGATCATGTACCACGTCATGCTCTTTGCCAATGTCAGCGCACCCATCCGCCAGCTCCACCGTATCTACGACGATATGAACGATGCGCTGATCTATGCGGAGGGATTCTTCGGCATCCTGCAGGCCGACGAAGAGGTGGAAACGTCAGGCAAGTATCATCCCGACGTGGTGAAAGGCGATTTCGAGATGACGGGTGTCGACTTCACCTATTCCAATGGCACCCAGGCGCTGTTCGATGTCTCGATGCATATCGAGAGCGGCAAGATTACAGCCCTCGTAGGTCTGAGCGGCGCGGGCAAGAGCACCATCGTCAACCTGCTTGACAAGTTCTATCAGCCCCAGCGCGGACAAATCAGGCTCGACGGGGTGGACCTTGCCGACTGGGATACCCAGTGGTTGCGCGAGAACGTCGGTCTGGTGCTGCAGAAGAACCATATCTTCGACGGCACCATCGAGGAGAATATCAAGTACGGCTATCCCCAGGCCACCCACGACGATGTGGTGAAGGCAGCCAAGCAGGCCTATATCTACGACCAGATCATGCAGCTGCCACAGGGCTTCGATACCATTGCCCAGCAACTCAGTGGTGGTCAGCAGCAGCGCATCGCCATCGCCCGTATGTTCATCAAGAATCCCCCGATCATCTTCCTCGACGAGCCTACGGCCAGTCTCGATGCCATCGCCACCGAACAGATCAAGGCCAGCATCGATGCCATCAAACAAGGGCGTACGGTCATCATCATCTCCCATAACATCGGC
Organism: Prevotella sp.; assembly: GCA_016286575.1. Taxonomy (GTDB): domain Bacteria; phylum Bacteroidota; class Bacteroidia; order Bacteroidales; family Bacteroidaceae; genus Prevotella. Next base: position 1,588 of record JAEETB010000369.1, on the reverse strand, counting down.
CAGATTATCGATGCCGAGCAGATCTACGTGCTCCAGCAGGGCCATGTGGTGCAGCAGGGCTCACCCTCCGAGGTCTATCGCCAGGGAGGTGTCTATAAGGACATCTTCGACGCCTCTGCCCGTAGCATGAACGTCGACAAAATAGCCCGTCAACAAGAAGGGGCCTGATGTAGATAGAAAAAGACTTAGGCGATTGGAAGTTCCAGGATGAATCGGCATCCCTCGTGGTAGTCGGTGTCGAGCTTCAGGTCGCCGTTCAATAGCTCTGCATGGCGCTTGGCCAAGGGGAGTCCCAGTCCGAGACCCTCAGAGAGATCGTCCACCTTGATGAAGAACTTGAAGATGTTCTCGCGGTCGGCCTCCGTGATACCCTTACCTGTATCCTCGATGATGAAGTGGATCTTGTCGCCTTCACGCTCCACCTCCATGAGCACGTTCTGACCGTCGGAGTACTTCGCTGCGTTGTAGAGAATCTCGCGCAGGCTGCGCTTCAGGTAGAGACGGCTTGTATGGATGGACAGGTCGTCAGGCACATTCGTCTTGAAGCGGATATGGAGATCGGGGAAGTAGCGCGCCGTGTCGCTGATAGCCATCTGTGCCACCTCATTACAAGGAATATGGTCCTCCTTGAGGGCGTTGGTCTCTTCGGAGAGTCCGATTTCCGAACTGTCGAACAGCATGAACAACATACGCCTCAGATGTTTGGCATTGTGGATCATCATGTCCGTGATGTTCTTTTTCTCGTCCTCCTGCAAGGCATCTCCGATGGCTTTCCCGGCCGTTGGGGTTGACGTCTCTCGTAAAACTTGCGCAAAGCCCATGATGATGTTCAGCGGCGTGCGTATCTGGTGCGACACGTTCTGTATGAAGGCCGTCTTCTGCTTGTCGGCCTCTTCCACCAGTCGGGTGGCTTTCTCCAGCTCTTCGTTGCGCTCCTTGGTCTGCTGGGTGATATAGCGCACGCTGCCCATGTGGAAGTTGAGCGACGCCAGCATGCGGGCAAAGCTGTTCTGCAGCTGTCCTATGGCGTCCTCTCGTGTGGTGGTTGCGATGTGTACCTCCATGTTGTTGGCCGCGATGCTCTGCGTTTTCTCCAACAGGTCGTTGATGGGATAGATGGCATGTGCCACAACCTTGTTACACAGCACGAGGATAATGATCAGTCCGAACAAGAGCAGAGGTCCGATGATATAGGTCAGCTTGTTGTAGCCCGCGAGCACGTCACGGTCAGGACAGACGACGGCGAGGCTCCATTCGGTGCCAGGCACAGGCTGGTAGCTGACGAGGCAATCCTCCCCGTCGATCTTCACCGCCATGCGCCCTTGGTTGCCGGCAGTCATCTCGTGCCCCAGAGCGATGATGTCAGGATGCCTCCGTGGGTCAACATCCGTGAAGATGGTCCTGTAGAACAGCTGGCTCTCGTCTGGGTGGATCATGTAGCGCCCGTCGCCGTCGATCATGATAAAGTACGAGTTAGGGTAGGGCCTCACTTCCGAGATGATATTCGATAGTCTCAGCAGCGACAGGTCTGTCGAGATGATGCCCACCACACTGCCGTCCCTCTTGCGCAGGGGCTTGCCGTAGGAGG
>JAEETB010000368.1 GCA_016286575.1 Prevotella sp. | reverse complement strand
GAAGTTGATGAAGATCACAACATCACCCTCCCCGATCGTACCATTCACGCTGGCGTTGTGGATTGGCTTGATGAACTCGTCAGTAACGCCCTCTTCATAGCTCTCCTCCATGGCCTTCACCATATCATTGCTCTGCTTACCAACACCATTCACAATCAGATCATAACCTTCCTTCACGCGCTCCCAACGCTTATCGCGGTCCATCGCATAGAAGCGACCTACGATGCTGGCGATGGCAGCATCGTTAGCAGCACAGACATCAGTAATCTGCTGGATGAAGCCTATACCAGAGTGTGGATCGGTATCACGACCGTCCATATAGCAATGTACGAACACCTGATTCTTCAGACCGTAAGCCTTACCGATCTCGATAAGTTTGAACAGGTGATCGAGGCTTGAGTGCACACCACCGTCAGAAGTCAGACCCATCAGGTGCAGCTTCTTGTTGTTCTCCTTAGCGTATGTATAAGCAGCCTTTACCTGAGGATTCTCCATGATAGAGCCGTCCTTGCAGGCACGGTTAATCTTCACAAGGTCCTGATATACGATGCGACCAGCACCGATATTAAGGTGACCCACCTCAGAGTTACCCATCTGACCATCGGGCAGACCTACGTCCTCACCAGAGGCCTGGAGCTGAGAGTGAGCTGAAGTTGCTGTTAACAGATCGAGATAAGGCGTTGGTGTATTGAAAATCACATCACCCTTACCATGCTTACCGATTCCCCAACCATCGAGAATCATCAAAAGTGCCTTTTTTGCCATAATCTTATTACTATTTAAACGTACGTTTCTAATTGTGGGTGCAAAGATACTAATTTTTTGGCACGGATTATACGGATTTAGCGGATTATTTAATTTTTTTATCAGAAATCTCCAAAATCAAAACTCAGCTGACCATCGCCGAGGAGATTGTAGCTCTTACGATGATAGGGGGTGATGCCGAACTGCTTGATGGCCTCACGATGCTTCTTCGTAGGATAGCCCTTATTCGAGAGCCAGTCGTACTGGGGATATTCCTCAGCGAGACCATTCATATAGTCGTCACGATAGGTCTTGGCGAGAATCGAGGCAGCAGCGATAGCCAGATATTTGCCGTCGCCCTTGACGATGGTGGTATGGGGAATATTCTGGTATTTCTTGAAGCGGTTGCCATCGACAATGATGGCCTCTGGGCGCACCTTGAGTTGATCCAAAGCGCGATGCATCGCGAGAATAGAGGCATTGAGGATATTGATCTTGTCGATTTCCTCAGGGGTAACAATACCTACAGCCCATGCCACCGCATCGCGCTCGATGATCTCACGTAGCTGATAGCGTTTCTTCTCTGAAAGCTGTTTGGAGTCGTTCAGGAGTTCGTTCTGATAACCATCAGGGAGGATGACTGCAGCGGCATATACGCTACCAGCCAAGCAACCACGTCCAGCTTCGTCGCAGCCTGCCTCAATCTTCCCTTCGTAATAATGACCTTCCAACATTGAAAATTGAAGATTGAAAATTGAAAATTAGAACATCTGGCTAACGCGGCGGATGCCTGCCACGAGTGCGTCGATTTCTTCTTTCGTGTTATAGAGGGCAAACGAGGCACGAACCGTACCATTGATACCCAGACGATCCATCAGGGGCTGGGCGCAATGATGACCTGTACGAACGGCAATACCTAAGCGATCGAGCAGGGTACCCATATCCAGATGGTGAATCTCACCCACGTTGAAGCTCACTACCGCATCTTTGACAGTTGACAATTGGGGGCCGTAGATATGCATATCGGGGATAGTCATCAGCTGCTCCATGCAGTAGCGGGTGAGCTCTTGCTCATGCTGCTGGATGGCGTCGAAACCCAGCGACTCGATATATTCGATGGCTTTGGCAAGTCCGTGAGTAGCCACATAGTCAGGGGTACCTGCCTCGAACTTAAACGGCAGACGCTCGAAGGTGGTCTTCTCCCACGTCACCTTGTCGATCATCTCACCGCCACCCTGATAGGGAGGCAACTTTTCAAGCCATTCCTCTTTACCATAAAGCACACCAATGCCCGTAGGTCCGTACATCTTATGGCCGCTGAAGGCAAAGAAGTCGCAATCCATCGCCTGAACATCCACTTTGAAATGGGGTGCACTCTGAGCACCATCCACCAAGACGGGAATGCCATGTGCATGAGCTATCTTGATGATTTGTTCAACAGGATTTATCGTGCCTAGCACATTGCTGACATGCGCCACACTGATAAGCCTCGTTTTTTCAGAAATAAGCGGCTCCAGTTGATCAATACTCAGCGTTCCTTCGTCAATAAGAGGCAAGTGTTTCACTACGATGCCACGTTTCATCGCCTGAAGCTGCCAAGATACGATATTGGAGTGATGCTCCATCTCTGTGACGATGACCTCATCGCCAGCCTGCATCTGCGATTCGCAGAACGAGGAAGCCACCAGATTGATAGCTTCTGTCGTACCACGTGTAAAGATGATTTCCTCGATCTTCTTGGCATTGATGAACGCACGCACCTTCTCACGGGCAGCCTCATGGAGATCGGTAGCCTGCTGAGAGAGATAATGCACCCCGCGATGCACGTTGGCATTCACGTTGAGATACTCATCCCTCATGGCATCGAGCACCATGAGCGGCTTCTGTGTGGTAGCCGCGTTATCGAGATACACCAACGGCTTACCATACACCTCGCGAGACAAAATCGGGAAATCTGCCCGTACCTTATTAATATTAAACATTAAACTTAAACATTATTACTTGCAGAGTTTACACCCATCGCATTTATTGAGTTCACCACGGAAGCGCTTCTCCACGAGGTAGTGAAGACGGTCGCGCAAAGGTTCCAGCTGCATTTTGTCAATCACCTCGTTGATAAAGG
>JAEETB010000051.1 GCA_016286575.1 Prevotella sp. | reverse complement strand
AGATTCGTATTGCGGAGGTTCGGGAGTATGATTATCAGCGGGTTTGCAAGGATATTGATGAGTTGATTGCTATATCGAAGCGGTTTGATGATATGGCGACGGTGAAGAAGATGAAGGAAATTGTTCCAGAATATGTTTCGAATAATTCTGTTTATGAACAATTAGATAAATAAAAACTCCCAGCCAGGCGGCTGGGAGTTTTTATTTATCTAATGATCAAACCGCCATTGGGGTGGAGGGTTGCTTTGAGATTTCCTTTCTTGTCGAGTTTGAGAGGGGTGAGTGTGGGCTCACCTTTTTTGTTGTCGATATAGAGTTGTGAAAGGCCGGGGAAGTCGGTCAGATCCAGTGATATGGTCAGAGGTTCGGGGAGGGCGTTCAGGCCTGCGAGGTACCAGTGGCCGTTTGTGGACTTGCGAGCGAGGATGACGTATTTGCCGGGGTAGCCATCGATGAAGCGGGTTTCTTCCCAGGTTGTGGGGAGATCGCGTAGGAAGTCGAGTTCGAACTGTGGGAGTTCGTCGAGGTTGTTGGGTTGTATGGCTACGCACTGGATGGGTGTCTGCATGATGATGCCAGAGGCCATTTCGAAGATATCGGTGGTCTTACGGGTATGGCGGCTCTTATTGTCGCGTGACATCCATTTGTTCATGATGATGCCTCCCCAGTCCATGGATGCCGTCGCATTGCGGCAGAAGGGATGGAGGGTGAGGTCGAAGCCCTCACGGATGGTGGCTTCCTCGCCAAAGAACAGGTTCTCGGAGGCTAGCACTGCCTCGGAGGCCACGTAGTTGGGGTACATGCGTTCCCAGCCTCTGGGGATGGTACAGCCGTGGAAGATGACTTGTAGGCCATGGCGGTTGGCATCTGAGAGGATGTCTTCGTAGAGGCGCATGGTCTCTTGTTTGTCGCCTCCGAAGAAGTCGACCTTGATGCCTTTGATGCCGATGGACTGCAGCCACTTCATCTCGCGTTCACGTGCGATGGCGGTGTTCATGCAGTCGCGTGGTGTCTGTGGGGCATCGTTCCAGAAGCCATTGGAGTTGTACCAGAGCATGAGGTGTACGCCTTTTGACTGGGCGTATCTGGAGAGTTCCTCGATGCGGTCGCGTCCAATCTGGGTGTCCCACCAGTTGTCGACGAGGCAGTATTCGAAGCCCATCTTTGCGGCGAGGTCAATGAACTGTACCTGGTCATCGTAGTTGATGGAGTTGTCCTGCCAGAGGAGCCAGCTCCAGGTGTAGCGGCCGGGTTTGTAGTCGATACTGGGCTCGTAGAGGGGCTTGACGAGGTCGTAGCTGATCGTTGTCTCGACAATGGGTTTCAGACTGTTGCCCACTGTGATTGTGCGCCAAGGGGTTTCGCCGGGTAATGGAATGGCGGCGAAGTCGGTGCCGTAGCCGTTGTTTTCGCCACGGTCGGGGTAAGCGATGGTGTAGCCTATACCGGGCTGGTAGTCACTTAGGTGACTGCCGCAGTAACCTGAGGTTACTCCGGTCTCGGATATAAGTACCCAAGTAGACAAGGAGTTCTTGGACAAGCCAAGCGGCAAAGCCGAGCGCAAGGAGTTCAGGACATTACCTTTTGCGCTTGAAGATTTGTCTTGGACTCCCTGTCTCCCTGTCTCCTTGTCTCCCTGAAGATGAAAGAGGGCGGGGAGGATGTAGCCATGAGCGAATTGGGATGGGGTGGTCATGGGGGCGTCGGCGGAGTAGCCTTCTTCGTAGGAGGGCTTGGTCTGTTCCCAACCGGACTCAGGGCCTATCTGGGGGGAGATGAAGGTCGTGGTGCCGTCGGGGAAGTTGAAGCTGCTGAGTTCGGCCAGTATACGCGCGCGCTTGTACTCTTTCTTATTGATGGTCTGACGGGGGATCAGATATCGGAAGGCGATATCATTGTCGGAGACCTGGAAGAGGACGGAGAACTTCACACCGTCTTTGTTCTCAATGTCGACAACGGCCTTTGTGGCCTCATAAGATGCAGAGGAAGCTTTCGTTCCTTGCATCTGATATTGACCATTGACCATTGAACATTGACCATTGGCTATTGAGAGGTCTTTGGAGAGGTCGGCAAGGGAGGTTTTGAGGCCTAGGGCGGAGGGGGCTAAGACTTGTTGACCATTGAGGGAGGCGGTGTAATATAGGCGGCCGCCGGCGTCGCTTACTGTCACCACCAGATTGCCATCGGGGGATTGCACGCTGACTTCTTCTGCGTTTATCGATAAGAAAAACGCCATGGAAAAAAGGATAGTAATAATTCTATTCATAGTTTCTACGTATAAAAGGAGACAAGGAGACAGGGAGACAAGGAGTTACAAGACATTACTTATGATGCTTGAGGGAGAGACAAAACAATCGTCTTGGACTCCCTGAACTCCTTGGACTCCCTGTCTCCTTACTTTATTAAAGTAACTGGTCGCTTTCGATATCCTTGAAATACTTATAGGTGCTGACCTTCAGCTCATCGGCTGCCTCCTCGTCGCTGACGATGATGCCATGTTCGTGCATCTGGAGAGCAGAGATGGTCCACATGTGGTTGACGCTACCCTCGATAGCTGCCTGGAGGGCACGTGCCTTGGCGTGGCCATTGACGAGGATCATTACCTCGCGGGCGTCCATGACTGTACCTACACCAACAGTAAGGGCATGAGCAGGAACGTTCTCAGGTTTGCCACCAAAGAAGCGGCTGTTAGCGATACGTGTATCGGTGGTGAGGGTCTTCATACGGGTTCTGGAGCGCAGTGAAGAGCCTGGCTCATTGAAGGCAATATGACCATCGGGACCGATACCTCCGATGAAGAGGTCGACACCACCAGCCTCCTGGATCATCTCCTCATAGTGCTTGCACTCAGCTACGAGGTCGGGCGCGTTACCATTCAGGATGTGGATGTTCTCCTTCGGACAATCGATATGGTCGAAGAGATTACGGGCCATGAAGGCATGATAGCTCTCAGGATGGGTCTCTGGCAGACCAACGTACTCGTCCATGTTGAAGGTGATGACGTTCTTAAAAGATACTGTTCCTGCACGGTTAGCCTCTACGAGGTAGTTGTACATGCCAACGGGTGAAGAGCCTGTCGGTAAACCCAGCACAAACTTGTGGTCGGGTGTCGGGTTGAACTTGTTGATACGCTCAATAACGTGGTTTGCTGCCCACTGTGACATTTTCTGGTAGTCACTCTGAATAATTACTCTCATAATGTTTTTGTTTTTGGTTCTTGAATATTTTGGTGCAAAAATACAATGAAATTTTTTTTTTAGGCACGGATTAACACGGATTAACATGGATTTTTTTTAGAGTTGCTCGCTTATTCGTATCTTTGTACCCAATATGAAGGAATTTGTCATATCAGAGGCGAAGGCTGAGACTGCGGTGCTGGTGGGACTCATCACCAAGGATCAGGACGAAGCCAAGACGAAAGAATATCTCGACGAGTTGGAGTTCCTGGCTGATACTGCCGGGGCTGTCACTGTGAAACGGTTCACTCAGAAGGTGGGTGGTCCGAGTCAGACCACGTATGTTGGGTCTGGTAAGTTGCAGGAGATCAAGGCGTATATCAAGCAGTGCCAGGACGAAGTTGATGCGTGGAATGAGGAATGTGGAATGTGGAATGAGAATACTCCGCAACCAGTCGGGATGGTGATCTTTGATGATGAACTCTCTGCGAAGCAGATCAGGAATATTGAGAAGGAGTTGCAGGTGAAGATTCTCGACCGGACCTCATTGATATTGGATATCTTTGCGATGCGCGCGCAGACGGCTGAGGCGAAGGCCCAGGTGGAACTGGCCCAGCATCGTTATATGTTGCCCAGACTGCAGCGCCTATGGACTCACCTGGAACGACAGGGTGGTGGATCAGGCTCTGGCGGTGGCAAGGGTTCTGTGGGCCTACGTGGTCCTGGTGAGACCCAGTTGGAGATGGACCGAAGAATCATCCTGCAGCGTATCACCCTGTTGAAACAGCGTCTGGCAGAGATTGACAAGCAGAAGACGACCCAGCGCAAGAATCGTGGTCGCCTGATCCGTGTGGCTTTGGTAGGTTATACGAACGTGGGTAAGAGTACGATGATGAATCTGTTGGCCAAGAGTGAGGTGTTTGCCGAGAACAAGCTCTTTGCTACCCTCGATACCACTGTCAGGAAGATGACCATCGACAACCTGCCCTTCCTGTTGGCAGATACCGTCGGTTTTATCCGTAAGTTGCCCTCTGATCTGGTTGAGAGTTTCAAGAGTACCCTCGACGAGGTGAGAGAAGCCGATCTGCTGGTGCATGTGGTGGATATCTCGCATCCCGACTTTGAGGAGCAGATCCGTGTGGTGGAGGAGACCCTGAAGGAACTGGGTTGTGCTGACAAGCCTGCCATGCTCGTGTTCAACAAGATTGATGCCTACACGTGGGTGGAGAAGGAGGAGGACGACCTGACGCCGTCGACGAAGGAGAACTATTCACTTGAAGATCTCAAGTGTAGTTGGATGGGGAAGCTGGGGAGACAAGGAGACAAGGAGACAGGGAGTTCAGGACATTACCTGGAGTGCTTGTTCATAAGCGCTAAGCAGAAGGAGAATATCGATGAGTTGCGGGAGACGTTGTATAAGAGGGTGAGGGAGTTGCATGTGCAGAAGTACCCCTATCATGATTTTCTATACGAGGATATTGAAAATCATGATACATTGAACATTAAACATTGAACATTGAACATTGAACATTAAACATTAAACATTAAACATTATATGAGTGAATTCAGAAACTTAACACAGACTGAGATTGAGGTATTGGAGAATAATGTCTGCTGGGCGGAGGACTGGCAGCGGGTGATGGTGGCTGAGGATTTTAAGCCTTACAACTTCCATCGTGTGATATTCTATGGTGACATCCGACTGGGTGCCTTCAACAAGATGGTGGAGGTGACTAAGGGCTTTTTCAAGCATTCGGGTATCAATGACGCCACGTTGAGGAATGTCACTGTGGGCAATGACTGTCTGATTGAGAAGGTGGGTAACTACATCAACAACTACACCATTGGCAACGACTGTTATATCTCGAACATCTGTACGCTTGAGACGACGGATGATGCCACCTATGGTGAAGGATCCGTCATCTCTGTGCTTAACGAGATGGGTGATGGTAATGTGACCATCTTCAGAGAGCTGAACAGTCAGTTGGCCGCCCTGATGGTGAAATACAATACCGACAAGCAGTTGAAGCACACCATGCAGCAGATGATTGAGGATGAGTTGCGCGTGTCGCGTCCTGATCGTGGCTATATCGGTAACAATGTGAAGATCATCAATGCGAAGGATATCACGAATACCATCATCAAGGGAGACTGTGAGATCAGTGGTGCTGCCCGTCTGTCAGAGTGTACGGTGATGAGTTCGATGGATGCCCCTGTATTCATTGGAACGGGTGTCATCTGTGAGAACTCGATTATCTGTGACGGTTGTTCGATCAACAACTCGGTGAAGATGCAGGACTGTTTCGTGGGTGAGGCCTGTCAGATTACCAATGGCTTTACGGCTGAGGCCAGTCTGTTCTTCGCCAATTCGTTTATGGCCAATGGTGAGGCCTGTGCAGCGTTCTGCGGACCTTTCTCGGCTTCGCACCATAAGAGTTCGCTGTTGATCGGTGGCGAATTCTCCTTCTATAATGCAGGTTCGAACACCAATTTCTCGAACCATGCCTACAAGATGGGTCCGATGCACTGGGGAACACTTGAGCGCGGCACGAAGACTGCGTCGGGAGCCTATATCCTGATGCCCGCCACGATTGGTGCCTTCAGTGTCTGCTTCGGTAAGCTGATGCACCATCCCGATACCCGTAACCTGCCCTTCTCCTATCTGATTGCCTACGGCGATGAGATGGTGCTTGTGCCAGGTCGTAACATTACGACGGTGGGTCTGTATCGAGATATCAAGAAATGGCCGAAGCGTGACAAGCGTTCGAAGCAGTCGAAGAAGAGTATCATCAATTTCGACTGGCTGTCGCCATTTACTGTGGGCGAGATTATTCAGGGCATCCAGATCCTGAAGGACCTGCGTCATGCCTCGGGTGACAACGTGTCGCGTTATAATTTCCATGAGTATGTGATTGCCTGTTCGTCGTTGACGAAAGGTCTGAAGTACTATGATATTGCGCTGCGTATCTATATGGGAGCAGTGCTGAAACGCGCCCAGAAAGAGGGTTATATCGGCAAGCCCGTGAGCAGTGTGGGTAAGGGCAGATGGGTGGACCTGAGTGGACTGCTGTTGCCTGAGAGTGAGGAGCTTCGACTGATCAACGACATCAAGAGCGGTACCATCGATAATATCCAGCAGGTGCTCGACCGATTCACGGAGATCAACAATAACTACTCAGACTATCGTTGGGCCTGGAGTTATCAGATGATTCTCGACTACTATCAGCTTGAGGAGCTCGATGCCGCTGCCTGTGAGCGTATCCATGAGGACTATGTGAAGGCCCGTCGTGCGTGGATTGCTGAGATCCGCAAGGATGCTGAGAAGGAGTTTGCGATGGGTGATGTTGAGCGGGAGGTCTTTGATGACTTTGTGGAGAAATTAGACCACGAAATAGACTATGAGAATTGATTTTGAGGAATGTGGAATGTGGAAGGTGGAATGTGGAACGAGTAGGATTTTCGAGGAAGGAGGAACGAGGAATGTGGAACGAGAAAAGATGGAATGAAATCATGAGGAAGATTTGTTTTTTAGTTTTTGGCTTTTTAAGCTTTTTGCCTTTACAGGCACGTGAGTATGTCACAGTAGCGGGGGATATGATGCAGGCGCGGATATATACCCTGGACAATGGGTTGAAGGTGTATCTCTCAGTGAATAAGGAGAAGCCGAGGATCCAGACGTATATCGCTGTGCGTACAGGTTCGAAGAACGACCCAGCGGAGACCACAGGTCTGGCCCACTACCTGGAGCACCTGATGTTCAAGGGTACGAAGCAGTTTGGTACGAACAATCCAGATGCAGAGGCCCCCTTGCTCGCTGAAATTGAGCAGCGTTACGAGGCTTATCGGAAGTTGACCGACCCCGAGGCCCGCAAGCAGGCTTATCACGAGATTGACTCCGTGAGTCAGGTCGCTGCGCAGTACTTCATCCCCAATGAGTACGACAAACTGATGGCAGCCATTGGTGCAGAGGGTACGAATGCCTACACCTCGAACGATGTGACCTGCTATACGGAGGATATCCCCTCGAACGAGATCGAGAACTGGGCGAAGATCCAGAGTGACCGTTTCCAGAATATGGTCATCCGAGGTTTCCATACCGAGTTGGAGGCCGTGTACGAGGAGTATAACATCAGTCTGACAGCCGACCGTCGTAAGCTCTATGCTGCCATGTGTAAGCTGTTGGCTCCTACCCATCCCTATGGTCTCCAGACCACCCTGGGTTCACAGGAGCATCTGAAGAACCCCTCCATCACGAATATCAAGAACTACTTTAATAAGTGGTACGTGCCCAACAATGTGGCTATCTGTATGGCTGGTGATCTGGATATGGACAAGACCATCGCCATCATCGACCAATACTTCTCAGGTTGGAAACCTGGTGCTGATGTGCGTCAGCCCGTATTCCCGAAGCAGCCCGTGTTGACACAGCCCAAGGATTCCACTGTCGTGGGACCGGAGGCCGAGCAGATCTGGATGGGTTGGCAGGCTAAGCAAGCCAACTCGTTGCAGGCAGATACCCTCGAACTGATGGAAGATGTGCTGAGTAACGGGCGTGCAGGTCTCTTTGACCTGAATCTGACCCAGAAGATGAAGGTGCAGCGGGCCAATGGCGGTTCTGAGCTGATGCATGATCTGGGTGCTTTTATTGTGATGGCTACTCCCAAGGAGGGACAGAGTCTCGACGAGGTGAAGGAGCTGCTGTTGGGTGAGATTGAGAAGCTGAAGAAAGGTGACTTCCCCGATAACCTCCTGCCTAGCATTATCAACAACAAGAAGCGTGTCTACTATCAGATGCTGGAGTATAATCAGGTCAGAGCCGATATGTTTGTCGATGCCTTTATCAACGAGATCGACTGGCAGCAGGTGGTCGGCATGATCGACCGCATCTCGAAGATCACGAAGCAGGAGATTGTCGATTTCGCCAACCGATTCTTTACTGACGGCTATGTGGTTGTCTATAAGCGTCAGGGTGTGGACTCTCTTCAGAAGAAGATCGACAAGCCCGCCATTACCCCCATCCAGGCCAACCGTGACCAGAAGAGTGCCTTCGTACAGGCTATCCAGGACTCAAAGGTGGAGCCCATCCAACCCAGGTTCGTGGACTTTAAAAAGGATATGACCTTCGGCAAGACAGGAAAGGGACTGCCCCTCTGTTATGTGCAGAACACCATCAACGGCCTCTTTGAACTCTCGTTCCTCTATGAATTCGGAAAGAGTGCAGACAACCGCTATAGTACAGCCTCTGACTACATCGAGTATCTGGGCACTGACCAGCTGAGTGCTGCTGAGGTGCGTCAGAAGTTCTACGAACTGGCCTGCGACTTCGATGTGAGTGTAGGTACCAATCAGACGCAGGTCTACCTCTATGGTCTCAGTGAGAATATGGCGCCAGCCTTGGCTTTGCTTGAGGATCTGCTGCAGCATGTGAAGGTCGACAAGGAAGCCTATGAGGCTATGGTCGTCAAGATCCTGAAGGGTCGTGAGGACCAGAAGAAAGACCAGCGAGCCTATTTCAACCGTCTGTTTACCTATGGTGTCTACGGACCTCGTAACTCCGCTGGTGATGTGTTGACCGCACAGCAACTGAAAGAGACCGACCCACAGGTGTTTGTCGATTTGTTGAAAGGTCTCTCCGGCTATGAACACCGTGTGAATTATTATGGTCCGCTGAGTGTCAGTGAGCTGTCGGCAGTCATCGATCAGACCCATCATACGGCCAGTCAGCTCCAAGCTGTGCCTCAGAACAACTACTACGTGAAGCAGGAGGCCAACGAGAATGAAGTATGGATTGCCCCCTACGATGCCAAGAACATCTATATGCGACAGTATCACAATGAGGGTCGTGACTGGAATATCGATGAGGCAGCTGTTCAGGCTGTGTTCAATGAGTATTTCGGTGGTGGTATGAATGGTATCGTGTTCCAGGAGATGCGTGAGGCCCGTGGTCTGGCTTACAATGCTTCGGCCATGTATTCCCGTCCAGGCAGAAAGGGTGAGAAGGAAAGTTTCTATACCCATATCATCACGCAGAACGACAAGATGATGGACTGTATCAACCACTTCCATTCCATTCTCAACGAGATGCCAGCCAGTGAGACCGCCTTCCATATCGCGAAGGAAGGCCTCACCAAGCAACTCGCCAGTCTGCGTATCACAAAGTCGGATATCATCTACCATTGGAATGCGATGAAAGAGCTGGGTCTCGATTTCGACCTCAACAAGAAGATCTATGAGGATCTGCAGCAGGTGACGCTACAGGATATGGTTGCCTTCGAGAAGGCGAACATGGCGAACAAGGCTTGTCGTTACCTGATCCTTGGTGATGAGAAGGAGTTGGATATGAAGGCTCTGGAGAAGATCGGGGCGATCAGGAGGTTGACGACGGAAGAAGTGTTTGGATATTGATACATTAAACATTAAAGATTAAACATTAAAGATTAAACATTAAAGATTAAACATAAAAAGTTATGGCTAAAAACGTAGAATTTAAGTATGCCCCGATGTTTCAGGTGGGCGAGGACAAGACAGAGTATCGTCTGTTGAGTAAGGAAGGCGTGACAACCGCCGAGTTTGAAGGTAAGACAATCGTGAAGGTCTCCAAGGAGGCCCTGACCCTTTTGGCCCAGCAGGCTTTCCACGATGTGGAGTTTATGCTGCGCAGAGAGCACAACGAACAGGTGGCCAAGATCCTGACCGATCCTGAAGCCAGCGAGAATGATAAGTATGTAGCCCTGCAGTTCCTGCGCAATGCCGAGGTGGCTTGCAAGGGTATCCTGCCTTTCTGTCAGGACACAGGTACGGCTATCATCCACGGTGAGAAGGGTCAGCAGATCTGGACTGGTTTCGAGGATGAAGAGGCACTGAGCCTGGGTGTGTTCAACACCTTTACTCAGGACAACCTGCGCTACTCGCAGAATGCCCCGCTGAACATGTACGACGAGGTGAACACCCGTTGTAACCTGCCTGCCCAGATTGATATCGAGGCTACCGAGGGAGCAGAGTACAAGTTTGTGATGGTTGCCAAGGGTGGTGGTAGTGCCAACAAGACCTATTTCTATCCCATGACCAAGGCTACGATCCAGAACGAGGGAACACTGATTCCATTCCTCGTAGAGAAGATGAAGAGTCTGGGTACAGCTGCTTGTCCTCCTTATCATATCGCTTTTGTCATTGGTGGTACTTCAGCTGAGAAGAACCTGTTGACGGTGAAGCTCGCTTCCATTAAGTTCTATGATGGTCTGCCTACCACTGGTGATGAGACAGGTCGTGCCTTCCGTGATGTGGATCTGGAGCAGAAACTGATTGTTGAGGCTCAGAAGATCGGACTGGGTGCACAGTTTGGTGGTAAGTATCTGGCACACGATATCCGTGTGATCCGTCTGCCTCGTCATGGTGCCAGCTGTCCTATCGGTATGGGCGTATCTTGCTCTGCTGACCGTAACATCAAGGCCAAGATTAATGCCGATGGTATCTGGTTGGAGAAGATGGACTCGAACCCCACAGAGCTCATTCCTGAGGAACTGCGTCAGCCAGGTGAGGGTGGCAAGGGTATCGAGATCGACCTGAACGAGGGTATCGATGCTGTTCGCAAGGAACTGTCTAAGTATCCTGTCAGCACCCGTGTGAACCTGAAGGGTACCATCATTGTGGCTCGCGATATCGCTCATGCCAAGCTGAAGGCTCGTCTGGATGCTGGTGAGGGTATGCCCGACTACTTCAAGAAATATCCTGTGCTCTATGCCGGACCAGCTAAGACACCAGAGGGTTATCCTTGTGGCTCGATGGGTCCCACCACAGCCAACCGTATGGATCCCTACGTTGACGAGTTCCAGGCTAACGGTGCATCACTGGTGATGATTGCCAAGGGTAACCGCTCAGACGTGGTTACCGAGGCTTGTAAGAAGCATGGTGGCTTCTATCTCGGTACTATCGGAGGTGTGGCCGCTGTTCTCTCTCAGAGCAGTATCAAGAGCATCGAGTGCGTCGAGTATCCTGAACTCGGTATGGAGGCTGTGTGGAAGATTGAGGTTGAGGACTTCCCTGCATTCATCCTTGTTGATGATAAGGGTAATGACTTCTTCAAGACGTTGAAACCGTGGTGCCCGAAGAAGTGAACATTAAACATTAAGCATTAAACATTAAGCATTAAACATTAAACATTAAGCATTAAACATTAAACATTAAACATTAAGCATTAAAAATTAAGCATTGAATAAAAGGCTATTGATATGGGTGATGCTGTGCCTGGCTGTGTGTGCAGCCAGGGCGCAGCGTTATGCCTGTAGGCATTTTGAAGGGAAGACGCGTGGCGAGAATTATGCTCTGGCGGAACCCTTTCCCTTTGAAAAAGATAAGGTGTATCGGCAGCCTGTGGTACTCATCAGTTTCGAGGACTGTGACTTCAAGATGGAAGATCCTGCCCATTATTATGACCGTGTCTTTAATGAGAAAGGTTATAACGAGGGAGCAGGTCCAGGTTGTGTGGCTGATTATTTCCGCGATCAGTCGGGTGGGCTGGTGAACCTCCAGTTTGATATCTATGGCCCTATCAAGGTCGACTTCAAGGCTGGTGGTCATGGTTCCCGTTTTAATGGCTCAGAAATCGTACGTGACGCTTGTAAGAAACTGTCTAACAGCGGCGTGACGACCGATTTCCATATTTACGACTGGGATAACGATGATCTAGCCAATCAGATCATCTTTGTGGCTGCAGGACCCTCAGGCAATTTTCAGTCAGGTTATATCTGGCCTAATACGAGTACGGTCACTTGTTTGATGCCTGGTGGCATCTATTCCCGTTATGCTTCTGTCTCTTGTGAGTTGTGGAAAGATGGCGGCATGTGTGGCATCGGCATCCTGGTCCATGAATTCTGTCATACGTTGGGTCTGCCCGATATCTATCCGTTGGCGCCTGCCACCGCATTCTCGGCAGTGGATGAGTGGGACTTGATGGACGGTGGTGACTATACAGGCAAAGGCTGGTGTCCTGTTAATCTCACGGCTATGGAGAAGATGTATCTGGGTTGGAAGCAACCTAAGGAACTGACTGCTGCCACCACGATTACGGGCATGAAACCCGTGAGTCAGGGGGGCGATACCTATCTGGTACGTAACTCGGGTAACGATGACGAATACTATCTGTTGGAGAATCGTCGGCAGGAAGGCTGGGACTATGGCTGTCCAGGCAATGGTCTGCTCATTACTCATGTCGATTACCTCAAGAGTTCCTGGGCCAATAATGAGGTCAATGTCAGCGACGCCCATTATCGCTTCGACCTTTTCCATGCCGATGGTAAGGATTATCGTGCCTGGGATCCTTCCAATACAGGTCAGGCCTCGGATAAATATACGATGAAGGATGGGTTGCGTTGCCGTTATCTTAGTACTTCGAGCTATCCCTTTATCGACCCAGAGACCCAGGTGATGAACGATATCCTGAACGATGGATCCTCGCCTGCCTCTACTGTCTTTAAGAAGAATGCCGAGGGCAAGTCCTTTATGAGCAAGGCCATCTCGAATATCCGGATGGACAGTGATGGTACCATCTCCTTTGACTTTATGAAGGAGTCCACAAACCTCACCCCGGCCCTCTCACAAGGAGAGGGGGAAGGAGCGTGGTATGACCTTCAAGGGCGCCGTTTGCAAGGCAAACCAACGCAACGAGGCCTTTATATCCGAAATGGCAAAAAAGAAATCATCCGCTGATGTGCGGATGATTTCTTTTTAATTGCGGAAGACCAACCCATCTCCGAACTCATCGATGATGATCGGTTTGTTGCGATCGACTTCATCGGCAAGGAGCTTCTTGGAGAGGTCATTGAGTACGAACTGTTGGATGGCGCGCTTGACGGGACGAGCTCCAAAGTCTGGATCGTAACCCTCTTCAGCGAGGTAGGCCACGGCTGCATCTGTGATCTCGAGTCTGATACCCTGTGGTTCGAGCATATCCGTTACCTTCTTCATCTGCAGGCGCACCACGTCGCTAATCTGTTCCTTCGTGAGTGGCGTGAAGGTGATAATCTCATCGATACGGTTCAGGAACTCAGGTCGCATGGTCGCACGAAGCTGCTCACGCGTTGCATTCGAGGTCATGATGATGATGGTGTTCTTGAAGTTGGCCGTACGTCCCTTGTTGTCCGTCAGACGACCATCGTCGAGCACCTGGAGCAGGATGTTGAATACATCCGGATGAGCCTTCTCGATCTCGTCGAAGAGTACAACGCTATACGGTTTGCGGCGCACAGCCTCTGTCAGTTGTCCACCCTCATCGTAGCCTACATAGCCCGGAGGTGCACCAATCAGTCGGGAGACACTGTATTTCTCCTGATACTCACTCATATCGATACGCGTCATCATCGTCTCGTCGTTGAAGAGGTAGTCAGCGAGGGTCTTGGCGAGTTCCGTCTTACCCACACCAGTGGTGCCGAGGAAGATAAAGCTGGCGATGGGTCGTTTCGGATCCTGCAGACCAGCACGACTACGACGCACGGCATCTGAGACAGCTGTGATGGCCTCGTCCTGACCAATGACGCGCTTATGCAGTTCAGCCTCGAGATGGAGCAGTTTCTCACGTTCGCTCTGCATCATCTTCGTCACAGGGATGCCCGTCCAGCGGGATACGACTTCTGCAATATCATCAGCCGTCACCTCCTCACGCACCAGTGAATCACCATTCTGTGCAGAGGCCAGTTGCGCCTGAATAGCCTTGATGTCGTCTTCGAGAGCCTTCAGCTTCGAGTAGCGGATTTCGGCCACCTTGCCATAGTCGCCCTCGCGTTCAGCACGCTCAGCCTCGTACTTCAGGTTCTCCATCTCCTGCTTGTCCTGCTGGATCTTGTTCACCAGCTGCCGCTCGCCCTCCCACTTAGCACGGAACTGGGTCTCTTGCTCTTTGAGTTCAGCGATGTCTTTATCCAGTTGGGCAATCTTTACATCATCGCCCTCGCGTTTGATGGCTTCACGCTCGATTTCGAGCTGAGCCAGTCTACGGGTAATCTCGTCGAGTTCCTCAGGTACGGAGTCGCGCTCCATACGCAGTTTGGCTGCTGCCTCGTCCATCAGGTCGATGGCCTTATCAGGCAGGAAACGCTCGCTGATATAGCGCTCAGAGAGTTGGACGGCAGCGATACAGGCATCATCTTGGATACGAACCTTGTGATGGTTCTCGTAACGCTCCTTCAGACCTCTCAGGATCGAGATGGCTGAGAGTTCATCAGGCTCATCCACCATCACCGTCTGGAATCGACGCTCCAGTGCCTTGTCCTTCTCGAAGTACTTCTGATACTCATTAAGAGTGGTCGCACCAATGGCTCTCAGTTCACCACGAGCGAGGGCAGGTTTCAGGATATTGGCAGCATCCATCGCACCCTCACCACCGCCAG
>JAEETB010000367.1 GCA_016286575.1 Prevotella sp. | reverse complement strand
ACAGTCTGCCCCTCGGTAAGTCTCTGCTTCAAGATGTCCTGTAGCTCGGTTACTACACCCACAACGGCACCTTCTGAGAAGCCGCTGTTGCGACAAGCCTCAGCGGCTATCTCGTCAAGCGTTACCTCGCCCTGACTGACTGTTTTTGCAAAATATTTTCCATAAGAGCTGCTGCTCTTGATATTGTTCTTGATAAGTTTGATATGTACTGCCATTTTTGTTTTTTTTCTATTTTTCTAATTATCTATCACTACCATCACTCAAAGTAAAACAACTTGTTTTACTTTTTAAAGTGCCATCTTTCCCTATTGTAAAGACTATCTGAAGCATAGTAAAACAAGTTGTTTTACTTTTGTAGATTATATCTCTTCAACTCTGAATACTGATCCTTTGTTCAACCGTTTGTGTTCATAACCCATTTTAGTCAACCTTCTTCCGAGTTCAACGTCCGTTCCTTTCGTAATAGTAAAGGTAGGGAATTGTTTCTCAAGTCGCTTCATGATTAACTGGAGGGATACGAAGACTGCATCTTCGGATGTCTCTTCGGGTGCCAGAAAGGTAAGGGCAATCATCTGTTCATAGTTGCTGACCTGCTGGAACTGTTCGTTCTGCTGCATGATACGGGCGTTCTCCTCGTCTTCGAACCAGTAGCGGCGCCCCTGCTGCAGCTCGGTATAGAGCTGGGCATACAGCATGTCGTAATTTATCTGTCCCGAGTTGTCAATCTCATCAGCATAAACGCAGACAAAGCGGCGCGAGCCAGTGGGGTCAACGAGAGGACGGCGGTTGTTGGTGGTGGCGATGAACGAGGCAAACCTCTGGCGCTCTTCCATCGTCTTGCCGTATGGCGGACGGAACTTCACGTCGTTCTTCGATATCAGGTACTTCAGGATGGGCTGCTGGCTTTTCGACATGGCATCAAACTCGTCGATGTTGATGAGCGCATACCCCGACATGGCGAGGAAGATGTCGTTGTCATTCTTCATCGAGATGCGGTCGTTGAAATATACCTGCAGATATTCTGGCAGCAGGCGGCGGCAGAAGGTGGACTTCCCTGACCCCTGCGGACCGATGAGCATGGGCACGATGGCATTACCGTGCTGGCGGTCCTTGCCGAGCCACTGGGCTGCCATCGAGAGCATCCAGGTGTGAAAGTCATTTTTCCAGTGATTGTTGTCGGTCTTTACCCGTCGGGCCAGTTCGCCTACATAGTCGTGTTTGCCGTTCCATTTAGGCAGATGGCGCAGATAATCCTCCATCGGGTAATATTTGGGGATGAGATTCGAGTCGATATAGCGGTTCAAGTCCTTGTCCCACGATTCCACCCCCGCCTTCAGCGCCTTGATGGCCATGGTGTTGCGGGCAGCCTGGTCTAGCGGCTGGAACCCATATCCTACGGCGTTTATGCGATATTCGGGGATGCCAGTCATCACGTTGAGGCGCAGGGTGTAGTGCTCCTTCATGTATGCCTCGGTCTTGAAGGCGAGTAGGGCAGAAGGACGGGTATATTTCATCGGGATGGTCTTCAGGGTTTCCTTGAGGTAAGCTGACTTGAAGGCGGACTCGATGGCATTGTTGTCAAGACTATCGGAAAACAGCGGGATGAATGAAGCGACACGTGCACACCAGGCCTGAGGCAATCCTATCTGACGACAACCGTCAGCCAGCTGTTCGAGTACGGCAATAGTGTATTCCTCATCATCACTGATGTCGCGAAACTTCTCAATGGCAGTATCGAGACAATCGTGGAACCGGCGCATTCGGCTGTTGCGCAGACTTAGACCAGGTATTTCCTCTGGATAATTATAGTCGCTAATGTCCTCCTGCATAGGTCGGAATTCGGGTGTCGCTTCCGGTTCTGAAGAAACGGTTAGGGCGATAGCCGATGGATTATAGAATGGCTGCGGATCGTAGCTCGCCTTGCAACTGGTTTCGAAGGTTGGCTCGTGCTCGGCCAAAGGCGTACCCAACTGCGACGAATAGATGAAATGCAGTTTGCGGAAGGCGTTGGTAAGGCTTTGAGCTTTGAGCATAAAGCTTTGAGCTTTATGATTACCTTCCGGGACTGGGGCTGCGATGGTGTACTGGCAAACGATGTGGAGTGAATGACCATCGTGCCCCATAAAGCAGAGTAGGGTATAGGGCTGCAGGATGGCCAATCGTTTATATTCCTCAACGGTACTCAGGTCGCGCAGATTTTCCAGCGAGAGCAGTGTCAGACAGTTGTTGCTTTTTGCTTTCAACTCGCCATTCTGTTTCACCCATTCTGCCGCAAAACACACCTCCTTGTTATAGTCGCTTACATACTGCTGACGATAGGTGCCATCCCTCAACTGCGCTACAAACTCCTCGAGTTCTACACGCGTGTACCTCTTTTCATTTCTTTCTGAGTTGATAATTGTTATTTTCATATTCTTGTTGGTTATTTTATTAACTGCAAAGATACAAAATTTTAAGGTCAAATGCAAGCTTTTTACAGAAAATCTTGCATTTAACCCCAAAACAGTGATAGATAAAAAACATCTATCACTCATGCTATATTGCTGATTACAAGATGATTATAACAAAAAAGTGATACTTTTGCAAATTTCCTATATTTCTAAAACATTTTTTCAAATCGTTCGACTGCTAGTGTAATATCTTCTCTATTCCAGATTTATCAACTCATACTTCTTTGAGCCAAGGCCAATCTGGGCTGCATGGTCGATAGTGTGTGTGCCGTGCTGCTTGTCGATACGCTTCAGCAAATCGGTAGGATCGTTCTTAGCCGTCACCTTCTGCTGGTTGATGATGTCGATGCAGGCCTGGTCGAGTGCTACGGGGTCGGTAGAGGCGAGGATGCCATAATCCTCCAGCTTCACAGGCTCGGGATGATCCACGCAGTCGCAGTCTATTGACATGTTGTTCATGACACTGATGTAGATGATGCCCTGCTTCTTGT
>JAEETB010000366.1 GCA_016286575.1 Prevotella sp. | reverse complement strand
CCTTCTGAACCTCTTCGATGGCCTCGCTCCACATCATTGTAGTCATTTCACGCATGGCATCATCCTCCAGTGTCGGACTGTTCTTTTCGACCTGCTCATATAGCGAATCGTATGCCTTTTCAAGATTCTCTTTCATGCCTGTCAGTTCTTCTAACTGGGTCATGGCTGCATCGAGTTTTGTTTTCTTGTCATCCAACTTTGTCTGTATATCGTTAAGTTGGTCTTCTAACTTTTGTTTCTTCTCTTCAAGTTCATCGATGGGAATATGACCATTCTTGTATTCCTCTTCAAGACCACCAATCTCGGTGATGATTTTCTGCTTCTGCTCTCGAAGATTGATTATCATAGTGGTCAGTCCCTTGTAGCGTTTCTCGGCTCTTTTGATTTCGGTTTCCAGATTGTCAAGTCTCCCTTGATTTGCCGTAATCTGTGTGGACTGTTCGGTCATCTTCTGTTCTTGCTCATTGAGGGTTACCTTGCTGGAATCAATCTGTTCCTCCAGCCACTGCATATATGACTTATGCTTGGCATTGGTCGTGGCGATGCTGTCACCACGTTCCAGTCCGTACTTGGCATTTACCTCGGCCAACTGGTCGTGCAGTTCCTTGAACTTACGTGAGCCATCCTCCTTGTTACCGCCAAAGAACTTATTGTAGGAAAACTTGTTCTTTTCTGTGATGGGTAGCAGTGTACAATGGATATGTGGTAGGGTCTCGTCGAGGTGAACGACAAATGCCGCAATGTTATCCTCACCGTAGTTGTCGGCCATGAAGTGATACATGTCCTGTGCCCACTTCTCAATTCCTGGGCAGCGGGTGACCTGAGAATTGTCTGATCCACGTTTGAAATTCACTTCCTGATTGCCGAAGGCCAACTGACGCATCACGTCTCTTGAACCTTCTAATATGATATTCGCAACCGTCCGACGGCGACGCGGATCATCCTCAGAAAGCCCTGCATTGGGGTCGGTGATACCCCTTGCCTTCAGAATTTCCCTAATACGGGTGGGGATGGAGGTGTCTTTATCCACCTCTTTTACTATGCCACCACGGCCAATCTCGAAGTTGAGATGCTCGCGGGTGGGGTCTTGTGTACCTGATACCTTCTTCATATAGGCGTTTTGCTGTCCTACACGAAGGTGTTCGTTACTTTGAGCAACGGTTATACCTTTTCCTGCTCTTAAATCGCATACTTGCTTAGCCATGTTTTTGTTCGTTTATTAGTTCAAATGGGGGTCTTGGGGTGTGAACCCTGAGCCTAACCGTCCGAGAGCTTGCTCCAATTCGCTTGCGATTGAGGACGGGCATCTTTGTGGGGCATCTGCCGACAAAGTGCGTATTAGGCTACACCCTTCTGCCCAAGGGCAGTGTGGCACGACCTGGGGCAGACGCGCAAGCGCTCTCCGCTTCAGTCGTCGTACACCCTAAAAATCGTTGTCTGTGATATAGTTTAACTTGATTGCCTTTCGGTTGCCTGCCAAGGTCATGGTAACGATGCCAAGTTCCTGTAACTTCTCCAAGAAACGGCTGACCGTATCGCGGTCCCATCCCCAGGCTTTCGAGAACTCGAGGACGGTGCCTTTCATGAACTTTCCGTCATCCGTAAGCAGCGCGATGCGCTGACGCTCTATCAGGTCGCGGAAGGCTTCGAGGCGACTGTACTTCGGCTGTTTCTTCACACCCTGCAATAGCAGGTTCCAGAGAGCGATGTCTGTGACTATTCGCATCTGGCTGTTTCTAACTGTGTCCTTATCCATGTCGTAATGCTTTTGTGTTTATGCCAGCACGGCATCCCGCATAGTGGACTGCGGGATGCCGCCTCCTGTTATGTTGCCGTTACGGTCGGGGTAGATGTATGCTGCAAGCAGCACTATCTCCAGCATCTCGGTGACGATGATGTAGCGAGGCGAGACCATGGCGACGAGCATGGCGACGGCAGCCACGACGAGGAAATGCTTGGGGCGGTCGTGGAGGTAGGTGAGCACCGTGTCGGCCCACTTGTACGCGAACATGGCCAGGCTCATCACTGCGGCCAGGAGTGTGGCGTAGGGGCGTGTCATCAGTGCACCGTAAAGGCCGATGGTCTGTGCGGCATCGGCTGCAGACAGATGGCTGTCGTGCATCAGCGTGGCAATGGCGGTGGATGCCTGGAAGTCGATGAACTCGAGGGCTATCATCACCATCAGGATGACGAGCGTGAAGAACTTGCGGAAGTTCTCGCTGCGCTTCATGCCCTCATAGAATCGCGTGGCGAATGCAGGTCGCCAGCGCATGGCGAACGTGAACGGCACGGCGGCCATCACGAACATCAGAATCATTTTCAAGTCTATTATACTCATGTTGCTTTATGAATTTGTTAAGTCGTGTAATTTGTTTGTTTTTGTTGTTTGAAAGGCGACTGCCAGTAGCGGTCAGAGGAAGTTGATGAGCAATGCGTCGAGACGCTGCTGCTCCTCGATGTCGAGGTCGGGCTGCGGTTGCTCCAGTCGCTCCAGTTCCTGCTTCAGGAAGGTGAAGACGGTTTCGATGGAGGCATAGAAATCGACGTGTATCTCATCAATGATGCCGCACTGGTGTGACGCTATGCGTACCACATACATTTCGTCCTGATAGGGCATGGAGTAGGCGAGGGCGTGGAAGTTGTTGCCGGCCTTGTCGCTGTAGAGATAGAGCACCTGCAAGAGGAGCTTCGAGACGAGCAGGTCAATCAGGTCGTCTATCATTTCCTGATGGGTCAGGGGGATGGTTACCGTCGCCTGATTGCCGTCGTTCAGAGCGGTCAGTTCGAGGTCATCGGTCTTGAACTTTTCCATGCTCTCGGTGGCTTCGAGGAAGCCCATCAGGTTTGCGATGATGCGCTCATCGACTTCTCCAGTTATAATGAATAGCATCACAAAACGCTTTTGAGGTAACACTTCAGGAAATACTCGCTCAGCACTGAGGA
>JAEETB010000365.1 GCA_016286575.1 Prevotella sp. | reverse complement strand
CCATGGGCCGTCGTAACTGGCTGCACTCTGGTAGTCATGATGCTGCCCAGAACATAGCCTTCATGTACTCGCTGTATGAAAGCTGTAAGCTCAATGATCTGAACTTCTTTGATTACATCAATGATGTGCTGACCAGACTGATGAAGGGTGAGACCGATTACAAGTCTCTTATCCCATGCCGCTCGAGCTATGCTCGCTTGCTACCAACGGGACGCAAGAATTATAAGCCTCTTCCCAAGGACGATGGTGAAGGGCAAAAAGAGGCGGCCTGACTCTGTCAATCGGGCAATTTTTAAACTCAAGTGAATTTTTCTGAAATTGTTTTGTGCGTCGCTCGGCTCCGCCGCTTCGCTTGTCGAAGAACTTGCTGATAATCAAGTTTACGTCAAAGTGATGGCTTACAGAAGACCGATTGGAGATTATCTGGTCGGTCTTTTTTTGTAGTATCGATAATGATAAAATATCTAAAAAAACATAGATAATTCTTGTTTATCTAAGAAATATTAGATAATTTTGCAATCGGATATAATGTATTGCGTATGATAGCTACAATTTCTGCGGATATAGTGCGTTCGACCTCTTTGGCTACAAAGGACTTGGTTGAACTGCGTAAGAGTCTATGGCAGCTCTTGGATGAGTTGGGAAAAGTATATACTGGATTTTGGGCCAGAATCGTAAGAGGGGATAGCATAGAGTGCTTTGTGCCTAGATATAATGAAGCTCTCCGGATTGCAATTCTGATGAAGCTTTTTGTGAAAATGGAAGTAAGCGGATTGGATTGTGAGGAGGAGTTGCAGAGATTTGGTATCAGATTCTCGATAGGAGTCGGTGACATCAAATATGCAGATAAGAAAGATGATATCATCGATGGCCCTGCTATCTATATGTCGGGTAGAAATCTGGATGATATTAGTAGGAAAGGAAACGTGTTTACGGCTTTCCAAATTATGGATGCCCCTGAGTCGTTAAACAATCTGATAGATTCGTATGTGGCTTTACTGAGTAACTTGGTGGATACTTATTCGGCCAAGCAAGCAGAGGTCATCTTCTATAAACTGCTAGGCTATAAAGAGGTAGAGATTAGTGAGAAACTGGGTATCTATCAGTCGTCGGTGAATACGAGGTCGACAAATGCGCAGTGGGGGCTGGTCAATACGGCAATTAAGGATTTTGAAGAATTAAAGTATAAGAATATATGTGGGTAAGTTTGTTTTTATGCCTTGTGCTGGCGCATCTTATAGCGGATTTTGCGTTGCAGACATCTAAATCGTGCAAACACAAGAGAGACAAGAAGTGGGGCAGTGCGTATCATTATAGTCATGCTGTAATCGTGATCGCACTGGCATGGTTGGCATCATGGGATTGGGCGTTTTTGTGGTGTGCTTTGGCGATAGGGGCAACTCACTTCGTTATAGACATATGGAAGTCGTATCGTGAGGATAATGTGATATGGTTTATAGTGGATCAGTTGTTGCATGCTGCAGTGATGGTAGGGGTAGCTTGGATTTGGTGCTCGATGAATGATTGGAGTATGCCGTTTGAGATTCCTGCTAAGTATGTTGCGCTTGCCATTGCCATATTAGTATGTTGGAAACCTGCGAATATCTTTATCAAGCTGACACTGAAGCACTATAGTGTGAATATGCCAGAGGAAAAGTCGAGCGGATTTAATGCCGGTTCGCTGATTGGCGATATTGAGCGTTGGCTGATTCTGGTGTTTGTGCTGCTTCAGCGTTATGATGCCATAGGGCTGTTGATAGCAGCAAAGTCGATTATCAGGTTTGGTGACAAGGAAACCACGAAAACGGAATATGTACTTGCCGGTACACTGATGAGTATATTCATAGCAGTGCTGGCAGGGGTTATGGTGACGATAGTGAAGTGAAACTGATTATCACGCAGGAGACGAATGCTGCGAACCCTGTGCAGATGAAGGTAGAAAGAGTGAAAATGTTCAATGAGCTGTTGGCATTGATGGAGGAGTGTAAGAGGGTGAATCAGTGGAAATAATGCTAAAAAATGAAGGTTTTGGCATAGAAATTATGGTAATTGTTGTGCGCAAGAAGCTGGAACAGATTACTGAGGAGACGAATAATCTGGTGGAGTTGGTGCGTGATCACTTCACGGAGTTTGATGTACAGGAGACTATTGAGCTGTTGGCTCATTCTGCTCCTATTCTGATTTTGATGGACCAGTTGCATCAGAAAATTATGGAGTCGCCTCTTTGCCAAGGATTGAATACTGCCATGGAGAACTATCGTGACAGTGTGAGCGATTTCCAGGAATTATGTACGGACTTGCAGACGTTTAATATAGATTTAAAGCGAGACGAGGATTTCCAAAAATCGTCTGAACTCCTTAGAACTATTGCATAGTCGGTCATGAACTTTTATACTACAACCAGAACCGTAATGGCATTGGTGGTATTCTGCGCAGGGACTGCTGAAATAAAGTATGGATATAACGCATGAAGAGAGGCATCGCTTGACACAACGTCGGGCGGTGCCTTCTTAGTTTTTTGACAGAAGATCATAAGAACAAATAAAAGATATGTTGTGGCGAGATTGAAAAAATGTAAGCATTCGATAAACGTAAGCATTATGCTTATGGTGATTTATGTATTATGATATTATCAAGAGTTGAAAATCTTGGGAATTTTTAGAGAATTTTGGCGTTTTTAAGTTGAAAATTGAGAAAAAAGTTGTATCTTCGCAGCGGAATTACTAAAAACATAATGATATGGGAAAGATTGAATTGATGGCATTGCCGTATGAACTGGATGCATTGGAACCGGTGATTAGCAGAGAGACGCTGGAGTTTCATCATGGGAAGCATCTTGCGGGGTATGTGAATAATCTGAATGGGCTGCTGGAAGGGAGTCCGTTGGCAGGATTACCTTTGGAAGAAATCGTTTGTAAGGCTACGAGTGGTGTGCTGAATAAC
>JAEETB010000364.1 GCA_016286575.1 Prevotella sp. | reverse complement strand
AGAATCTGGCCAATGCCGTCACCAGCTATCTGACTTCGGCAGGACTGCAGAACGACCTGCAGTACTACAAATGGCAGTTTAATCTCGTGCAGGACAATCAGGTGAATGCCTGGTGTATGCCTGGTGGTCTGATCTGTGTGTATGAGGGCATTCTGCCAGTCACTCAGGATGAGGCCTCGTTGGCCATTGTACTGGGTCATGAGATTGCCCATGCCGTTGCCCGTCATTCGGCTGAGCAGATGAGTACGCAGATGAAGCAGCAGTATGGTCTGCAGATTGGTGCCGCTGTCCTTGGTGGCATGGGATTAGGGACTAACACCACCTCGATTATCCAGGCTGTCGCAGCCCAGGGTTTTAATTTCAGTAACCTGAAGTATTCGCGTAACCACGAGAGTGAAGCTGACCACATGGGACTGATTTTCGCAGCGATGGCAGGCTATGATCCCCAGGCTGCTGTCAGCTTCTGGCAGCGCATGGCTGCATCGTCGAAGAACCAGACTGCAGAATTCCTGAGTGATCACCCTTCGGATGCCACTCGTATCAAGCAGATTCAGGGTTGGTTGCCTGAGGCTCAGAAGTATTACAAGCCTAGGACAACGACCACTACCGCTACCTCTAAGGCTGTTACGACTAAGAAAACTACCACCACCACAAAGAAAACGATTAAGAAATGAGACGAAAACTAATTGTGACAGCCTGTCTGTCAGCTTTTCTGATGTCTGTTCAGGCTCAGACGGGTGGAATCTCACAGGAGATGTTGCGTGAGATTCAGCGTAGTCAGCAGCCCGTCAACCGTGCCATTGCCAATGCCATTGCCGCTAACAGCATTGATGCTCTGGCGAAGAATCATCAGAATGCGCGTGCCTTCGACACCTATTTCAGTATAGAGACCCCTAAACAGTCGATCACAGACCAGAAATCGTCAGGTCGTTGCTGGATGTTCAGCGGACTGAATGTGCTGCGTTCCAATCTGGCACAGCGCGATTCTGTCAATATGGAATTCTCGCAGGCTTATCTTTTCTTCTGGGATCAGCTCGAGAAGGCCAATCTGATGCTGCAAGGTGTGATCGATACGGCCAAGGAGCCTATTGACCATCAGCGTGTGCAGTTCTTCTTCCATCATCCTATCAACGATGGCGGTACGTTCTGTGGTGTCTCCGATCTAGTTGACAAATATGGCCTTGTACCCTCTGAGGTGATGCCTGAGTCGTATTCGAGCGACAATACCTCGATGGCAGCGAAGATTGTCTCGTCGAAGCTGCGCGAGTTCGGACTCCAGTTGCGTGATATGGTGGCTGCGAAGAAGTCGACTGCTGATATCAACAAGGCTAAGACCCAGATGTTGTCTGAGGTTTATCGTATTCTCTGTCTTACGATTGGCGAACCTGTACAGACCTTTACTTATGCCTTTAAGGACAAGGACGGCAAGGCCCTTGCACCCGCTAAGGAGTACACGCCGCTACAGTTTGCAAAGGAAGTTGTGGGAGGT
The DNA here is from genome assembly GCA_016286575.1 of Prevotella sp. Lineage (GTDB taxonomy): Bacteria > Bacteroidota > Bacteroidia > Bacteroidales > Bacteroidaceae > Prevotella. The sequence continues at coordinate 1,465 of JAEETB010000364.1, read as the reverse complement.
CCCATCACTGGCACTTTCATCATGGCGATGAACGATCCACGTCGTCCGTATTATAAAACCTATGAGGTGGAGTACGATCGTCATACCTACGACGGCCACAACTGGAAATACGTGAACCTGCCGATGGAGGATATCGAGCAGATGGCCATTGCCTCACTGAAGGATGGTCGCAAGATGTACAGCAGCTACGATGTGGGTAAGTTCCTCGATCGTAAGCGTGGCTATGCTGATACGGAGAACTTCGACTATGGCGCACTTTTTGGTACCACCTTCGGCATGGACAAAGCCCAGCGTATCTCGACGTTCGACAGTGGCTCTACCCATGCGATGACCCTTACTGCCGTCGATCTCGACGAGAGTGGCAAGGCTATCAAGTGGAAGGTGGAGAACTCATGGGGTGCCACCTGGGGACAGCAGGGATGTCTGATTATGACGGACCGCTGGTTCCGTGAGTACATGTTCCGTCTGGTGGTCGACAAGAAATATGTGCCAGAGAATATCCTGAAAGCAGCTGACAGCAAGCCTGTTATGCTGATGCCAGAGGATCCGCTCTTCCTCCCTGACGAATAATGACGAGTTTTGTTGATGAAACGACTGATACCACTACTGGCTCTCCTGTTGCTGTTGTCGGGTTGCTCTCACCGCAATTATCCGATAGAGACAGGAGATACTGGTAAGTGGTATTTCCCTCTGCCTGGAGCCAAGGTTATCAGTCCTTACGGACAGCGTGATGGCAAACGGCATACGGGGGTGGACCTCAAGACGAAGAACAAGGATAAGATCTATGCTGCTTTCGATGGGGAAGTCGTCTTCTCAGGTTCTTTTTCGGGCTATGGCAATCTGGTACGTATCAAACATGCCAACGGACTGGAGACCTACTATGCACACAACTCGAAAAACCTTGTCAAAAAGGGTGCCAGGGTCCGAGCTGGTCAGGCCATCGCCCTCACAGGTCAGACAGGACGGGCTTCTACGCCTCATCTGCATTTCGAGACCCGTATAGACGGGAATCCTAAGAATCCTGCGATCTATTTCGACCTCGTCAGAGGCGACCTCCGTCAGAATGCTTTCCGTAGGACGAAGAATGGGTTTGTGGTTAAGTAATAAATACCAAATTTCTTTATGACAAAAGAGGAGTTTCAAGCTTGTCAAGAACGATACGCAGACAAGATAGAACAGATGCGCAAAATGGCTCATGAGTTGCACCAGAGTGTGAATCAGATCTATGGCGACAATCTGCCTTACGGTTACCATCTGGACATGGTGGTGGAGGGCATCAGGGAGTATGGCCATCTGGTTTGTGCTGTGGAGGACGACATATTACCCTTGTTCTTTGCTGGCTTCTTTCATGACAGCATTGAGGATGCGCGACTGACTTATAACGACGTGATGCGTCTGGCCAGGAACGTATTGACAGAAGAACAGGCTCTGATGGCTACGGAAGTGGTCTATGCGCTGACTAATG
>JAEETB010000050.1 GCA_016286575.1 Prevotella sp. | reverse complement strand
ATCTTCGCTATGATGAACAGCACCACAGTGACCAGGAAGAACTTACACAAGTATATCAGTCGTTGTCTCATTTTTCACTTTTCACCTTTCACTTTTCACCTTTCACCTCTTAACTCTGCATGTCATGCAGTTTTTTGTAATAACCATCCTGGACGAGCAGACCCTCATGGGTGCCACGCTCGACAATCTGCCCCTCGTGGAGCACACAGATCTCATCGGCATTCTTGATAGTCGACAGACGGTGGGCGATGGCTACGGTGGTGCGCGTCTTCATCAGTCGCTCCAGGGCATCCTGTACCAGTCGCTCACTCTCTGTGTCGAGGGCCGAGGTGGCCTCGTCGAGGATGAGGATAGGTGGATTCTTCAGGATGGCACGGGCGATGGAGACACGCTGGCGCTGACCGCCTGAGAGGCGTCCGCCACGATCGCCGATGTTCGTGTCGAAACCCTGCTCCGAGGCCATGATGAAGTCGTAGGCATTGGCTATACGGGCTGCTTCCTCTATCTGCTGCTGGGTGGCGTTGTCGACGCCGAAGGAGATATTATTACGGAAGGAGTCGTTGAAGAGAATGGCCTCCTGATTGACGTTCCCTATGAGTTGCCGCAGGTCGTAGATGCCCAGATCCTTCACGTTGATGCCGTCGATGAGCACCTCGCCCTCCTGTACATCGTAGTAACGGGGGATGAGGTCTACCATCGTCGATTTTCCGCTTCCGCTCTGGCCTACCAGTGCAATCGTCTTGCCCTTCGGAATCACGAGGTTAATATCCTTCAGCACATAATGAAGTTCAGGAGTATTGTCTTGGACTCCTTGTCTCCCTGTCTCCTTGTCTCCTTGTCTATAGGCAAAACTGACGTGTCGGAACTCAATCTCGTGCTCGAAACTCTTGATGGGCTTGGGGTGGGCCACTTCCTTGATGGTGTTCTCAGCCATCAGGATCTTGTCGACACGCTCCATCGACGCGAGACCCTTGGGGATGTTATAGCCAGCCTTCGAGAAGTCCTTCAGCGGATTGATGATTGAGTAGAGCATCACCATATAATAGATGAAGATAGGACCTGAGAGCGTATGGTTGTTCAAGACGAGTACACCACCGAACCACAACACGATGACAATCATCACCGTACCCAGGAACTCACTCATCGGGTGGGCCATCGACTGGCGGATGTTCACCTTCATGATATCGTTGCGATAAGCAGAATTGATGGTGTCGAAACGACGGTTCATCTTCTCCTCGGCACAGAAGGCCTTGATGATGCGCAGACCACCGAGGGTCTCCTCCACCTGACTCATCGTGTCGCTCCACAGACTCTGGGCCTTCACGCTCTGAGCCTTCAGCTTACGGCCTACCCAGCCCATGAACCAGCCCATGACGGGCACGATGACAAGGGTGAACACCGTCAACTGCCACGAGATGAAAAGCAGCATGGCGAAGTAGCCGATGATGAGGATAGGGTTCTTGAAGAGCATTTCGAGCGATGACATGATGGAGTTCTCGATCTCCTGCACATCGCCACTCATGCGGGCAATGATGTCACCCTTGCGCTCCTCGGAGAAGAAGCCCAGGGGCAGGGCGTTGATCTTCTGGTAGAGCTGGTTGCGGATGTCGCGCACCACACCTGTGCGGATGGGAACGATGGTGGCTGATGACAGGAAGTAGGCACCCGTCTTCAGGGCCGTCATCACAGCCAGGAAGATACCGATGATGAGCAGTGTCGTCGTGGGGCCGATATCAGCAATCAATCCGTTGACGTAGTAGTTCATGTTGTTCATCAGCACGGTCTGTGCATGCTCCCAGTCCCATGCCATCAGGGCTGTGGCCGTCTTCGCATCGTCAGTCTTGAAGATGATCTGCAGGATGGGGATAAGCGCTGCAAACGAGAAGATGTTCAAGATCACAGACAGGATATTGAACAGTACCGACAATACGAGATATTTCTTATAAGGCGGCACGAATCGCCGCAGCACGTTAATGAATTCTTTCATTGAAGGTAATCATCTCTAAACTATAAACTTTAAACTCTAAACTGTCTCTCCGAGCAGCGTCGCGCTCGTCGAGCCGACGATGCGAACTCTCACCGTCTCGCCGATATGATGACTGCCCTTGTCGAAGACCACCATCTTATTCTGCTCCGTACGTCCGCAGAGCTGCTCCCTTGAACGCTTCGAGAATCCCTCCACGAGCACGTCGAACTCTTTGCCCTCATCCTTCTTGTTCTGGATGGCACTGATCTCTGTCTGCAGGGCGATGAGCTCGTTCAGTCGACGGATCTTCTCCTCCTCTGGCACATTGTCGGGCAGGTGCTTCGAAGCGTATGTGCCAGGGCGCTCAGAGTATTTGAACATAAACGCCGAGTCATAACCCACCTCGCGCATCAGACTCAGCGACAGCTGGTGATCCTCCTCCGTCTCGTCGTGGTAGCCCACGAAGATGTCCGTTGAGAGCCCACAGTCAGGGATGATCCTGCGGATGGCGGCCACACGGTCCATATACCACTCACGGGTGTATTTGCGGTTCATCAGTTTCAGGATCTTATCGCTACCGCTCTGCACGGGCAGATGGATATGCTTGCACACATTCGGCACCTCGGCAATCACCCTTAGCGTCTCGTCGCTCATATCCTTCGGATGGCTCGTGGTAAACCTCACGCGCATGGTGGGCACCTCCTCCGCCACCATCCTCAACAGCTCAGGAAAGGTAATGTCTTGGTCTCCTTGTCTCCCTGTCTCCTTGTCTCCCTTAAAAAGGTACGAATTCACATTCTGCCCCAGCAGCGTCACCTCCTTATACCCCTTATCTCTCAGGTCGCGCACCTCGCGCAGGATGCTCTCCACGTCGCGACTCCTTTCACGACCACGGGTATAAGGCACGATACAGTAGTGACAGAAGTTGTTGCAGCCACGCATGATACTCACGAAGCCCCCGATCTTATGCCCCAAGCCGATGCGCTGCGGCACCACATCCTTATATGTCTCCGTCGTCGAGAGCTCGATGTTCATCGCCTTGTGGCCCGTCTCCGCCTGTGCGATCAAGTCAGGCAAACTCAGGTAGGCATCAGGTCCGGCCACGAGGTCACAGTGGTGGTTCTCCAACAGATCCTGCTGCGCCCTCTCGGCCATACAGCCCAAGACGCCGATGATTAAAGGATTCTGGGTATTGTCCTGTCTCCCTGTCTCCTTGTCTCCTTGTCTCCTGATTCTGCGCCTGCGCTCAGCGTCCAGTGCCTCCAGGCGGTGATAGATCTTCTGCTCAGCATTATCTCTTACAGAGCACGTATTCAGGAACACGGCGTCTGCCTCTTCCAACTTCTCGGTGGTCTCATAGCCAGCCATCTGCATCACTGAGGCCACCACCTCAGAGTCAGCCACATTCATCTGGCAGCCATACGTTTCAATATACAGTTTCTTCATTTGGGGTGCAAAGGTACGAATAAGTGAGCGATTTTCCAAATTTATTTGGGAAAATCCGAACGTGAGTGACACAGAAGCGACACAAAAGTGCACATGCTAGCTCCTTGCCCGCTTAGTCGGCTACGATCGTCGATCAGGTCGGCTAAGACCATCGATCCGCTTCCCAACGACCGCTTGTTTAGTCGGCTATGCCCTTGGCACCGTATCACCGTATCATTTGCATTTTCGATTTTCCTTCATGATACGGTGATACGGCATGATTATTTTGGATGGCTTTATACGATCGGCAGGGAGATGCCGTTGATCTTCTGGTAGACATCGAGGGCGTAGACATCGGTCATGCCGCTGATGTAGTCGATGATGGCCATGATGCGGGTCTCGAGGTCGGGGGCGTCTATCTCGTACTGGCCTGAGACGCGGCTGATGAGGTGCTTGGAGTAGAACCGCTCAGGATGGACCACGGCACCAATGAACTGTTCAAGGAGCGTCTCCATAATCTTATAACCTGAGAGTTCGACGTCGAGCACGGGCTTGCTCTTGTAGATGCGCTTGACCGAGAGGTCGCAACAGCGGCGGTAAGCCTCGCCCTGCGTAGGGCTGATATGGTCGATGAGGCTGCCCTCGAAGGTGCCGTTGAGGATGTCATCCTCATGCTCTACGAACACACGGACACACTCGTTCTCGAGTTTGCCAATGACACACGCACGCAGGTAGACAATCTTCTCGTTATCGTCGGTGACGCCTTCGTCGACGATACGCTGGAGGATGCGCTGCTGGATATCTTCCTCGAAGAAACTGAGCAGCAGATCCATGGCTGTCTCGAATGAAATTATTTTAAGTTTGTGGGCGTCTTCCAAGTCCATGATCTCGTAGCAGATATCATCAGCTGCCTCAACGAGATAGACGAGGGGATGACGGGCGAACTTCAGGGGCTCGCCTACCTCGGACTTGCAGATAATGCCGAGTTCCTTGGCGATACGGAGGTAGAAATTCTTCTCGGAATCGAAGAAGCCGAACTTGCCTTTCTTGCCTGCGGCAGAGGAGGAGTGGGGGTACTTGACGATGCTGGCGAGGGTTGAATAAGTCATGACAAATCCACCTGCACGACGGCCCTTGTACTGATGGGTCAGCAGACGGAAGGCATTGGCATTGCCCTCGAAGTGGATGAGGTCGTTCCAGAAGATGGGACTCACCTGACGCTGGAGTTCGCTGCCAGGGCCTTCGAGGAAATAAGACTGGATGGCCTTCTCGCCACTGTGGCCGAAGGGGGGATTGCCCAGGTCGTGAGCCAGACAGGCCGTGGAGACTATCTGCCCAATCTCCTGAAAGAGAGTGTCCTTCAGTTCGGGGTGCTTAAGCGTGAGTTGCGCTGACACATCGTTGCCCAGCGACATACCCACACTGCCTACCTCGAGGGAATGGGTCAGACGGTTATGAACGAAGATGCTGCCCGGGAGGGGGAACACCTGTGTCTTGTTCTGCAGGCGACGGAAGGGGGCTGAGAAAATGAGACGATCGTAGTCGCGCTTGAACTCCGTACGGTCGTCATGTCGCTCAGGGTGGCGATGCTCCTGCCCCAGTCGCTTGTTGGATATCAGTTGTTGCCAATTCATCATATTCAGGGTGCAAATATACGATATTTTGGACAAAAGAGCAAAAGAAACCAAAAAAAATATGTTGTTATGTTCTTATGTCTAAAAAATATTGTACCTTTGCACACTGATTAAAATGAAATTTTAAAGCATGTTGAAGATAAAAGTTGTAAACAAAGGTCACCAGCCTCTGCCGCAGTATGCCACGAGGCTCAGTGCTGGCATGGACCTGAGAGCGAATATAGACGAGCCCATCACCCTGAAACCGCTGGAGCGCAGGCTCATCCCCACAGGACTGCATATCGCCCTGCCTGAAGGCTACGAGGCACAGGTACGCCCACGCAGCGGACTGGCCTTGAAGAAAGGTATTACGGTATTGAATACCCCTGGTACAGTAGACGCAGACTATCGCGGTGAGGTGGGGGTCGTGCTCATCAATCTGTCGCAGGAGGACTTCGTCGTGGAGGATGGTGAGCGTATCGCCCAGATGGTGATTGCACGCCACGAACAGGCAGACTTTGAACTCGTAGAAGTGCTTGATGAGACAGAGCGTGGTGAAGGTGGATATGGACATACGGGAGTGAAATGAAAAGAATAAGATTGTGTTTGGTGATAGTATTGGTACTGGCTTGTTTTGGACAAGTCAGTGCGCAGGACCGAACGTATGATCATTTCTTCCTCGAGGCGATGGTACAACGGCAGAAGGGCAACAACGATGCGGCCTTTGACCTGTTGCGCCATTGCGTGGAGCTGAACCCTGAAGCTGCTGAAGCCTGGTATTTCCTGGCGCAATATTACAATGCGCTGAAGGATCAGGAGAAATCGCAGGCCTGCATCCAAAAAGCTGCTTCCATCGCGCCAGAGAACCTGACCTATATGGAAACCTTGGCGCAGATCTACATCAGTCAGCAGGACTATGCTGCGGCCATCCCTGTGATAGAGGGTATCTACGAACGCAACAAGGATCGTGAGGACATGCTGGAGATGCTTTTCCAACTGTATCAGCAGGTGGAGGATTTCGATCAGGCTATCGGTGTGCTGAACAAGATTGAGAAGATTGATGGCAAGAACGAGCGCATCTCGATGGCCAAGAGTGAGATATATAACCGCAAAGGCGACAAGAAGGCTGCTATTGCTGAGATGAAGGCTCTGGCGCAACAGTTCCCCAACGACCAGAACTATCAGGCTATGTATGGAGAGGCACTGATGATGAACGGACAGGTGAAGAAAGCCCTGAAGGTCTATGATGAGATCCTGAAGACGGAGCCTGACAACAACCGTGTGCTGATGTCGCTGCGTACCTATTACCAAGCATTGGGACACCAGACGGAGGCTGACTCACTGACGGAGCGTGTGTTGCTGAACCGTAACTCGACTGTCGAGGAGAAGATACACTTGTTGAGACAGGAAATCTCAGCCAGTGAGCAGGCTGGGGGAGACAGTACGAAGGTGCTGGGACTCTTCCGCAGGATGCTTGCCCAACCACAAAGCGATGAGCATATGGTGCTCTTCTGTGCGTCGTATATGAATGCGAAGAAGATGCCAACAGATAGTATCTCGCAAGTCTTGATGAAGGTGTTGGCCATTGCTCCTGACAATGCTGCAGCGCGCCTGCAATTGTTGGGCTATGCCTGGGAGAGCGACGATATGGACCGTGTGATAACCCTTTGTCAGGATGCCCGTCAGTATACGCCCGACGATATGGCGTTCTATTATTATCAAGGTATCGCCTACTTCAAGCGCGACAGTCTGGACGCTGCCCTCTCAGCCTTCAAGAACGGCATTGGCGTCATCAAGGAAGACAGTGACCCCAACATCGTTTCGGATTTCTATGCCGTGATGGGAGATATCCTCCACCAGAAAGGACTGGCCGAGGAGGCCTTTGCCGCTTACGACTCATGCCTCGTGTGGAAAGATGATAATATGGGCTGTCTGAACAATTACGCCTATTACCTCAGTGAACGAGGCGAAAGACTGACCAAGGCCGAGGAGATGAGCTTCAAGACCATCAAGGCCGAGCCGAAGAACTCGACCTACCTCGACACCTATGCGTGGATCCTCTATATGGAGGAGCGCTATGCCGAGGCACAGATATATATCGAACAGGCCGTTCAGAACATGGACGAGACGCAAGACAACTCCGTGATTCTGGAACATGCAGAAAAAATAAAACTTAAAAATAAAAAAGAATGAGACTATCAGGTATTTTGAAAGTAGCCGTTTTGGCTTTGCCATTGGTGCTTGCATCTTGTGGTTCCAAGAAGAAGACCGTTCAGCCCCAGACAATGAATCAGGGCACGAAGGAAAAAGTGAATTTCATCGAACATGTGCAGGGCAATCAGCAGACTGCCAAGTTTATTACCTCGAAGGTGAAGTTCTCTGTGGAGGTGGGTCCACAGAAACTGACGCTTACTGGAAACCTGAAGATGAAACGTGACGACGTGATTCGTCTGCAGCTTATGGCATTCGGATTTGTGGAGGCTGGTCGCATCGAGCTCACCAAGGAGTATGTGCTCATTATGGACCGTATCAACAAGCAGTATCTGAAGGCACCTTATATCTCGGTGGACTTCCTGCGTAACAGTGGTCTGAACTTCAATACGCTGCAGGCTCTCTTTTGGAACGAGCTCTTCCGTCCGAATCAGGTTAGCCTAAAGAACGATGCTGACGACAAGGACAAGAAGGATAAGAAAAAGAAGGAAAAGGAAACTACTCTGCCCGCAAAGGAGGATCTTACTATCTACTCGATCCTCGAAAGTGGTGACGATATGATTATCAGTCGCGAGGAGGGCAAGATGGACTATAGTTGGCTGGCCAGTAGGCAGACGGCTCTCATCCGCATGGCCAATGTGCTCTATAAGGATCGCTTCCATGGCAATGCGCAGTTGAACTGGGACTACAACGACTTTGACCTCGTTGGCAAGACCATGTTCCCCAAGAAGCATACCATCACGCTGACCACTCCTGAGAAGGAAGTAAAGCTGGGTATGACCCTCAACTATATCGGTAATGAATCGGAGTGGGAGACACGTACAGAGGTTTCCAACAAGTATCGCGAGGTGACCGTAGACGAAATCCTCCGTCGATTCATGGCACTTTAAACAACCTGAAAATAGCAAGTGAAGAGACTATCCGTCCTTTTTCTTTTAGTATGTTTAGTGGCGGCTGTCCCTGCCCAGACGACGAAGAAAGCGTCGCCCCAGCGCAAGACAGCCACCACTAAATCTTCGCAGACTAAAAAGACGTCTACGAAGAAGACCTCTGCGCAGTCGAAGAAAACGAATACCCAACAGAAGAAGCAGCCTGTGACCGTGAAGGGCCTGAAGCAGGAACAGCAGCAGGTGCGCAAGCAGATCCAGGAGCAGGAGCGTAAGCTGAGAGCCAACGAGCAGAACGTGAAGAAACGTCTGGAGAACCTCCTGGTGATCAATAACGAGATTGCCGACAAGCGCAAGTCTATCGACAATATCCGTATGGACATCACACGACTGGAGGGTAATATCCAGATGCTCGAGGCACAGATGAAGGTGCTCGACCACGAACTCGATGACCGCAAGCAGCGTTACATCAAGTCGATGCGTTACATGCACGGGCACAGGAACATCGAGAGTAAGCTGATGTTTATCTTCAGTGCGAAGAACTTCTCGCAGATGTACAGACGACTGAGGTTCATGCGCGAGTACGCTTCATACCAGCAGACCCAGGGTGAGGCCGTGAAGTCGATGCAGGCTCAGGTACAGGAAGCTTTCAACGAACTGACTGATTCCAAGTATAGGAAGGACACCCTGCTTACCCTTGGGGAAAAAGAGCGGCGTATGCTGGAAGACAAGCAGGTGGAACAGCAGAAGGTGGTCACCTCGCTGCAGAAGCAACAGAAGACCATCCAGAGCATCATCGACCAACAGAAGAAGCGCGACGCGGAACTGAATGCCCGTATCGACAAACTGATTGCCGAGGAAATAGCCCGTGCGAAGGCTCGTGCAGAGGCAGAGGCCAAGCGTAAGGCTGCGGAAGAAGCGGCCAAGAAGCGTGCAGAGGAGGAAGCCCGTCGCAAGGCTGCCGAAGCTGCTGCTGCCAAGAAGCGGGCTGAGGAACTGGCACGTAAGAAGGCTGCTGCTGAAGCTGCTGCCAGAGAGAACGCACGAAGGATCGCCGAAGCGAAAGCCAAGGAAGAGAAGGCTAAGGCTGAGGCCAGGGCTGCAGCTGCGAAGAAGGATGCTGAAGCCAAGGCAGCAGCAGAGCGTGCTGCCCGTGAGGCAGAACGTGCACGACTTGAGGCAGAGCGCAAGGCCAAGGCAGACGCTGAGGCTCGCAAGAAGGAACTGGCTGAGGCCAACAAGCGGGAGGCTGCTGAGAAACGCAGACTGGAAGCTGAGGCCAAGAAGCGCGCAGAGGAGTCGAAGGCTGAGTATTCCGTTTCGACGGTAGATCGCCAGTTGAGTGGCAATTTCGAGAGCAATCGTGGCCGACTGCCATTCCCCATTACTGGCAGCTATCGTATCATGAACCGTTTTGGTACGAATAATGTGACGGACGTGAAGGGACATGTGACCCTCGACAAGAAGGGCATCGATATCAAGGGACAGCCAGGGGCTGCCGTGAGATGTATCTTCGACGGTGAGGTGAGTGCCGTGTTCAGTTATGCTGGTACGACGGTCATCATCGTGCGCCATGGCAGCTATCTCTCCGTCTATTGCGATCTGGCTTCTGTGAGTGTCAGTCGTGGACAGAAAGTAAGTGCGCGACAGACGCTTGGACGAGTGGGTTCTGAGGGTGTCATGCAGTTCCAGTTGCGAAAGGGTAATACACTGCTGAATCCTGAAGCATGGCTCGCCAAATAGACTAAGAAAGGCATCCGAAGCGGATGCCTTTTCTGTTGTTATAACGTGAGTCCATCGAGCAGTGCCACGTAGGTGTCTATCGCCTGCTCAATCTCCGAGATCCTGATGAATTCGTCGGCCGAATGAGAACGGTTGGAGTCGCCTGGACCCAGTTTGAACGACGGGAAGGGCATCAGTGCCTGGTCGCTCAATGTGGGTGAACCAAAGGGCTGCATGCCTCGATCGACGCATCTTCTGATCAGTGGGTGTTCAGCAGGGATGCTGGAGGAGTGCAGACGGAACGAGCGGGCATGGAGTTCGCACTTCGTCATCTTCTTGCGGAGGAACTCAAAGAGGTACTCGTTCTGATAGAACTCGTTCGTCCGTACATCTATGACAAAATGGAGCGTGTCAGGAATGACATTATGCTGCGTGCCACTCTCGACGACGGTTACAGTCATCTTCGTTGCACCCAGCAGAGGACTGGTCTTGCGGAACTTGTAGTCGCGTAGCCATACGAGATCGTCGAGTGCTTCATAGATGGCATTCACACCTCCCTCTCTGGCGGCGTGTCCTGATTTGCCATGGGCATAGCCATCAATCACCATCAGTCCTTTCTCAGCAATGGCAGGTTGCATGCTGGTGGGTTCGCCCACGATGGCCACGTCGATAGTAGGCAGATGGTGGATTACGCGTGAGAAACCATTCTCGCCAGATACCTCTTCTTCGGCAGAAGCCACCCAGAGCAGATTATAGTTACGCTGACGATGCAGCATAATGCGGTAGGTTTGCAACAGAGCCACCAACCCACCTCCACAGTCGTTGGAGCCTAAGCCGTAGATGGTATCACCTTCCTGTGTAGCAGTGAAAGGGTCACGTGTCCAAGACGACACAGGCTTTACCGTGTCGATATGTGCATTGAGCATCACTGTCGGACGGTTGTTGTCCCAGTCAGGACAGCCCACCCAGAGGTTGTTGCCCTCACGTCCGTGAGGCAGGTTATACATGTCAAGATACTGCGACAGCCTGTCAGCTGCCCTTCTCTCGTCTCTGCTGATCGAAGGAATGGCTATCAGCTCCTTCAACAGCGCCACTGCATCGTTGGTATAGTCCTTAATATCCATATGTATGTTGATATGATTTACTTCTTATAGTTCATCAGACCTTGGTTGAGGAAATCCATATAGGCTGCGACATCCTCATTGAAGCCTCGGCTGCCAGTGAGAGGTTTACCTGTAGCAGGATCGATGGCCACGTAGAACGGCTGTGCGTTGGCACCGAATTTATGGCTTTGCAGGTAGCTCCACTTGGCACCCACTGTGCGTAACGTCTTCTTGTTACCTTTCTCATCAGTCACCACCATCGGCTCTTTCAGTGGTGTCTTGTCGTCCACGTAGAGCGAGATGAGTACGTAGTCGTTCCGCAGTTTGTCAGCCACGCGGGCATCAGCCCATACCGATGCTTCCATCTTACGACAGTTCACGCAACCAAAACCCGTAAAGTCGATGAATACAGGCTTGCCTTGGGCACGGGCTACGGCCATACCAGACTCATAGTCATGATACTCCGCCTCTACTATTTTCGGGTTCAGATTGAAATCCTGTGTGCTCATGGGTGGTGCGAAGGCACTGACTGCCTTGCAGGGAGCCCCCCAGAGTCCAGGAACCATATAGACAGCGAAGGCCAGTGATACCAGACCACCCATGATGCAGAGAACGGGTTTGGGCTTATTCTGTTCGCCGCCAATCTCATCTGCTTGGAACTTCAGCCATCCGCAGAGGTAGGTTCCCAACAGGGCGAAGATGACAATCCACAGCGACAAGAACACCTCGCGGTCGAGAATATGCCAGCCATAAGCCAAATCGGCTACGGAGAGGAACTTCAGTGAGAAGGCCAGTTCGATGAAGCCCAGCACAATCTTCAGCGTGGTCATCCAAGAGCCGGACTTCGGTGCCGACTTCAGCCACGAAGGGAACATGGCAAAGTGTGTGAACGGCAGAGCCAGGGCTAAGGCGAAACCAAACATGCCGACAGCAGGTGCCAGCCAGTTGCCTGTGGTCGTGGTCTGTACCAGAAGCATGCCAATGATGGGACCAGTACAAGAGAAGGAGACAAGTACCAGTGTGAACGCCATCAGGAAGATGCTGATGAGTCCGCTGGTCTCTGAGGCCTTCGAGTCGACGGCTGTAGCCCATCCCTCAGGCAGAGTGATTTCAAACCATCCGAAGAAACTGAGGGCAAACACCACGAGCAACAGGAACAGGAACACATTGAACACGGCATTTGTCGACATGGCATTCAAGGTGTCGCTACCAAACAAGGCCGTCACGAGCAGACCCAAACCGAGATAGATCACGATGATTGAGAGTCCATAGGTGAAGGCATCACGCATACCTTTCTTCTTGTCATCCTTTGAACGTTTCAGGAAGAACGAGACGGTCATCGGGATAATGGGCCAGATACAGGGCATACAAACAGCCAACAAGCCAGCCACAAACCCCATGAGCAACAACCAGAGCAAAGACTGTTTAGCCAGATCCTCGCCAGATCCAAGCTCGCGCAATTCTTCGACAACAGGTTCCCAGAGGTCTCCAGTTGCCTCAGTAGGCGCAACGTTTGCTGCTACGGTTGTTGTATCTGTCTTGGCTGTTACCTCCTCTGTCACGGGTGTTGTTTCCTCTGTTTGGGGTATAATAGTCTCTGTCTTGGGTGTCGCTTCCTTTGTCTTGGCAGGAGCACTTATCGAAGGACTCTTACCCTTCTGCTTGAGTTCCACCTCGGAAGGGGGCAGACAGCTGGCATCACTGCAGGCACCATACTCCAGGTAGCAGTCGATGTCATATTCTGGTTTGGTGAATCGCAGCTTCTGAACAAAGGTCACCTCGTTCTCGAAGTACTTCAGTTCCATGTCGAACAATTTGTCCATCTTCTTGATGACTTTGCCTTTCGGTATCAGTTTACCTATGAGTTCGGCACCCTCCATCTTCACCACGTTGAACGTTGCCTCAGTGGGGCCGTTTTCGCCAATCTCCGTGGAATAGACATGCCACCCGTTGTCAATGGTCGCGTGGAACACAATCTCAGCCTCCATGCCGTTGCCTGTCTTAAGCTCGGAGGTAAAATGCACTGGGTCCACCATTTGGGCGTTTACTCCCAGTACGACCAACAAAGAAAGTAATGATACGATGATCTTCTTGTGAGTCATGTGCTGATATCTTTTGACTGCAAAGATACGCAAAAGGATTCATCCAACCGAATAATAAGCGATTTTTAACAAATGAATGTCCTTTTCAGCCTTTTGCAGCTGCTCAGTTATATTTTTTTCTTTGAAATTGTTGTACTTTTCAGCAGAAAACACTATCTTTGCAGCATTAAATCTGATTGATATGAAAAGCAAAGTATTGGAAAGAACACCGTTGGTGAGAGCGGTCATTTGTCTGATGGCAGGAATCGTGATTGGAGATTCTCTACAGATCACCATTCCATTGTTGCCAGTATTCGCAGGGGGTGTCTTGGTCGCGTTACTGTTGTGGAAATACGAACATCTGCAGACCATCGCCATAGGAATCTGTTTCGTGGTATTGGGCTCGCTGCTCATCCAACGACAACAGCCGGAAAGGGTTATGACGGCAGAGATCTCTCAGCAGCAGATGTCAAGGATTGACCGCTCAAAGACTTTTTTCCTGAGGCAGCGGGTGAAACTTCTTGAGAGGCTTCAAAGAGAAGGTCTGGAGGGTGATGTCTATGCGGTGGTTGCGGCGATGGCATTAGGCGATAAGTCGGCACTGACGAAGGATTTGAAGAACGTGTATTCTCTCACGGGAGCCTCTCATGTGCTGGCTCTCAGCGGACTTCATCTGGGTATCATATACACTCTGATATCATTTCTGATTGTAGGCAGACGCTGGCAGATGGTCTCACAACTGATTTGTATCCTGAGCATCTGGACTTTTGTCTTTCTGGTAGGGATGTCAGTCAGTGTGGTGCGTTCAGCCATTATGCTTACCATCTATGCCTTGTTGTCTCTGGGACATAGGGATAAGATGTCTGTCAACACCCTTGCCTTTGCTGCTTTGGTCATGCTGGTGGTGAGTCCTCGTTCACTGTTCGATATTGGCTTCCAGATGTCGTTCATGGCCGTCCTTTCCATCTTGTTGTGGATGCCTGTCTTCATGGGCGTCTTCTCTGAGAGGTTCTTGATGGAACACCGTTGGGTCAAATGGGGTTGGGGAATGATGGCTGTCTCCGTAGCGGCACAGACAGGTGTTGCCCCATTGATCGCCTATTATTTCGGACGCTTTTCTTCTTATTTTCTCTTGACGAACTTTATCGTGATTCCTGCCGCCACGTTGATACTATATCTGTCATTGGCAGTGCTGCTCATTCCTTCCCTCGCGTACCTATTAATATATATAGTCACGAAACTGAATGCGGTCTTGTCATATATAGCAACGATACCTGGAGCAAGTATTGATGGGCTGCATCCTACGTTGCTCCAAGTATCGATGGTCTATGTGATTATTCTGGCTGTTTATCTGTTGCTTACATATATCCCAGCCAACGGAGGATATCGTTGAGGTTCGCGACAACCATCAGTAAGATCAGGATGCCGAAGCCGACATACTCGGCACGGATCATGAAGGTCTCAGAAGGTTTGCGGCGCGTAATCATCTCATAGAGCAAGAACAACACGTGTCCACCGTCGAGGGCGGGGATAGGCAGGATGTTCATGAAAGCGAGGATGATACTGAGGAAGGCTGTCATCTTCCAGAACAGATACCAGTCCCACATCGGGGGGAAGAGACTGCCGATGGCTCCAAAGCCACCCAGTGACTTCGCACCGTCTGCGGTAAACACATACTTCATGTCACCCACATAGCCTGCGAGCACGTTCCAACCGTACTTAATGCCTGCAGGGAAACTCTCGAAGAAACCATATTCCTTGGTGATGGGTTCATAGAG
>JAEETB010000049.1 GCA_016286575.1 Prevotella sp. | reverse complement strand
GCTCAGGGGTACCGTCGTTCAAAGCCTTTACGCGAACACGGATCTTACCACCACGGGGAATACCTGTCATCTGTCCCTCACGATCAATTTCCTGATCAAACTCGTAAGTTACCATCTGAACTTCACGATCCTTGTAGTCAGCCACTTTCATTACAACTGGAGTCTTTGCCATAATTCTTTTCCTTTCTTAAATTTTAAATTGTTAATACTATTTTTTAATTTTGTTGGTGCAAAGGTAAGGCGATTTTTGGCTCATTCCAAGTTTTTTTCAAGATTTTGTTTCGAGTTGTAGCGACACTAAAAAGATATTGCGACAAACTTGGCGCATGGGCCAAAAATCTGTCGCAATAGGAGGAAAAAAGACACAAAGGGGTCTGACCCTTCTGTGTCGTTTCTTATGGAATCAGGAGTGAAGAGTCACCGTAGCTGAGGAATCGGAAATCGTGAGCTAGGGCGTAGTCGTAGATCTTATGCCAGTCGCCCTTGACAAAGGCGCTCACGAGGAGAAGCAGCGTGGACTGGGGCTGGTGGAAGTTGGTGACCAGCATCTTCACAATCTTGTAGTCATAGCCAGGGGCGATGATAATTTGGGTGCTGGAATGAAGCACGTCGAGGTCGTGGGCGTCCATCCAGGACAAGAGACTTTCTAATGCAGTAACGGCTGTTACAGCATTAGAAATCCCGTAAGGCTCCCACTGAGAGACGTGGAGCTGCTCTTCAGAGAGGTCGGGATTCTGCATCACCTTGAGACCCATGTAGTAGAGGCTCTCGAGGGTACGAACGCTGGTGGTGCCGACGGCGATGGCCTGACCATGGTGGGCGATGAGTTTGCGGATGGTATCACGGCGCACGCTGATATACTCGGTGTGCATCTCGTGGCCTTCAATCTCCTCGCTCTTGACGGGCTTGAAGGTTCCGGCTCCAACGTGTAGCGTGAGTTCCTCGCGCTCTATGCCGTGAGCGTCAAGGTCGGCCAACACCTCGGGGGTGAAATGCAAACCTGCCGTCGGGGCTGCCACTGATCCCTTGATCTTCGAATAGACCGTCTGATAGGTGGTCTTGTCGCTTTCCTGGGTCTCACGGTTGAGGTATGGGGGGATGGGGAGTTCGCCCATCGCGTCGATGAGCTCAGCGAAGCTCAAATCACCATCCCAACTGAAATCGATGCGATGGGAAGTACCGTGGATGGGACCACGCGTTGCGGAAACGACAACCTTTTGTCCTTTGATCTCAATCTCGCGTGTGAGCGAGCCTTCTTTCCACTTCTTGAGGTTGCCAACGAGACAGTACCAGGCGCAGTGGCCTGTGGTCTGGAACATGAGTTCGTAGTCGGAGGGCTCGGCGGGTTCGAGGAGGAACACCTCGATCAGCGCTCCTTTATGCTCCCCACTCGCATTGACCTTGCGGAAGTGCATGCGCGCCTGAATGACCTTCGTGTTGTTGAAGACCATCAGGGCTCCTGAGGGCAGGTGATCGGGAAGATGATAGAACACATCGTCGCTGACCTCGCCATGACGATAGATGAGCAGCTTGGAATGGTCGCGACGGGCAATGGGAAACTTGGCAATACGCTCGTCGGGCAGCGGATAGTTATAATCGCTGATACGGATATGTCGGGGATCGGAAATCATATCAATGTAGCTTTAATCAGGGCAAAGAGCAGGGTGAAAGACAGCACCGTCAGAGGCACGTTGACCTCCTTCTTGTCATAGCCCGTGGCTGTATAATGGGATGAGAACAGGTGGTTCCTGCTGATCGTCATGTGACGCGTCAGACGGAAATAGACGTAGTAGGCGAAGCAGCCGACGAGGGAGCCCCAGAGGAGTCCCACGAGGATGTCGCCAGGGAAGTGGACGCCCAGATAGAGGCGCGTCCAACAGTTGGTGAAAGACCAGATGACCACTGCAATGGAGAGCACACGGCTGCGCACCAGCCAGCAGAAGTAAACGGCGAGGCTGAACGTATTGGCGGCATGAGCCGAGAAGAAACCGTAACGGCCACCGCGATAGCCGTCGACGATATCGACCATCATGCCTATCTCAGGATCGTGCGTTGGGCGCCAGCGGGCAACGGTGGGCTTCACGATGAGGTCGTCGACAGAGCCTGCGAGTATCACACAGATGGCTGCCCCACAGAGTACAAAGAGCACCTTGCGCATCGTCTCGTTGTTGCGGATGACGAGCCACAGCATACTGATATAGAAAGGTACCCACGTGAAGGCATTGGTCAGGGTGCGTACCACTCGGTCGAGGAAGAGCGAGTCGCTGCCGTTGACTGTCAGCAGCAGCTGCTTGTCGTAGGCCTCGATCAGGGCGCCGAAGCCCTCGCCGGAGAGTAACAGATCTGTGATCATACGAGCAGAATGTTTATATCAGTTCTATCTTCTTACTTTCAATCCAACCCTCCTTGCCATCGGCCAGGCGGATCTCCTTCCAGTCGCGCATAGAGCCGTCGGTGATGGTGACCTTCGTTCCCTCGTGGAGGATGAAGAGGTCGGTGCCATTGGCGGCAGGGGTGCTCTTCACCGTGACGGAGGGCGACATGACGATAGCCCCCTTGCGATGGACGAGCGACTGCTTCTGCTGCGAGGCGAAGACATTGGCCAGCACGAAGACCACGAGCAGGGCGATGCCGCCAAAGAAGCCTATCTTACGCAGCCATACGGGCTGTGAGAAGAGGTAGACGAGCGAGAGCACGATGACCAGTGCCAGCGAAAAAATGGCGGTGCGCGCCCAACCGTCGACACTCATGAGATTGACGAGGGCGTGGTACCAGGTGATGAAGAACATCTCGGACTCGGGCACAATCTTGTCGATGGTCTTGCTGCGGGCCAGCTGGAGGTTGAAGCGGATATCGCGGTCGCCTGGCGAGAGCAGCAGGGCACGCTCGTAGTTGAGCACGGCCTGCGTGATGTTCTCTGAACGGTAGTAGGCGTTGCCGAGGTTATAATAGAGGTCGGCAGAGGCACCTTGCTTCAGGAGGGCCTGATAGTCGGCGATGGCCTGCTGATAGTGGCCCTGGGCATAGGCGCTATCGGCCTCCACTTTCGTTACAGCCTTAGTGGTTAGGGGTAAGAGGTTAGAGGTTAGAGAAATGACCATCAGCAGCAGAAGTCGGGCACTACCACTCGCCTCTCGCTTCTCACTTCTTTTCTTCTTCATCGTTTCTTCAATCTTCTCGATGGCTGTCATAGCTTTTTCGTATACCTTATTCATATTACCCTTAGGATCGCCTGGGGCGTAGCGTTCGAACTCACACTCGTCGAGGGCCTCGATAAACTGTCCAACGGTCTCGGCATCGACCTGACGCTCGGCGAGTCGCTGGCTGATATTATCGTGGGAGAGCTGCTCGACGGGGATATTCAGCTTGTCGCCGACATAACCCCAAAGGGCGCGCAGTACCTCGTCGTAGAACTCGCCAGGTTTGTTCTCGGCCATGAGCTTAGCTGCCTTCTTCAGTCGCTTGGTGGCCACCTTGTTGGCCTTCTTGCCACGCATCTTCGTCACGTTAGCATTGTCGATGGCGCGCTGACGGAAGATGATGAAGAGCGAGATAAAGATGAGGGCGAGGACGACGAGGGTGACCCAGTAGGCCACTGAGCCGTAGAAGAAGTTATCGATGCCCTGCGTGCGGACTTTACCTGTCTTGATGTAGCGGATGTCCTTGTTGAGCTCCTGCAGACCTGCCTGATCGGTGAAGTCGTTGACCGTTCCTGCCCCTGAGCCCTTGGCCACGTCGAGGGTGAAGCCCTCGCTACGGGCGGTCTTGTAGCTGCCTGAGGCGGTGTCGAAATAGGTGAACTCCACAGGGGGTATCTCGTATTTGCCCTGATGACGGGGCACGATGAGGAAGTCGTAGATCTTCGAGCCTTCGAGGCCGTTGGTGGTCAGCTTCGTCTGATCGGTAATCTTCGGATCGTACTGGTCGAAGTCCTTGGGGATGTTGATAACGGGCTGCTTGATGAGCTTGAGGTTACCCACACCACTGACGATGATTCGCAGCGAGACGGGGTCGTTGGCCTTCGTAGCAGTCTTATCGAGCTGGGCTGAGATATTGAACTGCCCCACTCCACCCGAGAAGTTGGCAGGGCGCTCAGGCAGGGGATCGACCTGGATCTCGATGCCAGGTGCCACAATCTTCTTCTTGACCTCGATATAGCCCGAGCCGCCGTTGAAGAAGGCTTCGAAGGGATCGACATTGCGGTTCTGCTGCACGACGATACCCTCGAAGGTGATCGAGGGGATATGGAGCTTACCCGTCATCTGGGGGAACATGACGTACTGGCTCCAGGTACATGTACGGTAAGGACGGCCGTTGACGGTCTCTACAGAGAAACTCTTCTGCTGGGGCAGATCGACCTCTTGAGAATAGAAGCTCTTCAGGTCGGGCATGTCGCCTCGCAGCTGGGTGAGCGATACAAGGGTGTAGACCTTATAGGTAAGCAGGATGGGCTCCTGTTCGTGGACGCGCTTCTTGTTGGCGCTGACCTTGATAAAGAGGTCGGAGCCGGAGATATGGCTACCTGCGTCGCGCATCTCGCCGCCATCATCGTCGTTCTGGCGCTGACGGCTGCTGCCACTCTGGGCCGTTCCGGAAACCTTGATGGTGAGGGCATTGGAGGCGATGCTCTTGCCATTGACCACCACGTGGGCCGGAGAGATGGTAAACGTGCCGTTCTTCGTGGCACAGACGATATAAGTATAGGTGATCGACGAGGTGGAGCTCGTGTGGCCGTTGATCATCTGATAGCTCGACTGCATGGAGCGGTTAGGTCCTATGAGCACGTCGAGTTCTTCGGGAATGTTGCCAGCACGGAAATCACTGACGTCCTGCGTATTGACCGTATACGACAGACGGAACTGCTCACCCACCGCCACATGCGACGGCGCAGAACCAGTCAGGGTCTGTGCAAAAGAAGTGAAAAGTGAAAGGTGAAAGGTGAAAAGTATCAGTAATACTTTCACCACCAACCTACTATCTATTTTACGTATAGTAATCATCTATAAACTATAAACTCTTAAACTATAAACTATCTTACCAATTCTTCTGAATATTCCGGCGCTGGGGCTGTTGCTGCTGTTGCTTCAGCTTCTCCTGCGTCTGCTTCTCGTTCTGGATGGCGGCATTGAGCAGCTGCTCGGCATTGTCCTTGCTCATCTGGGGCTTGGGCTGCTCCTTCTGCTGCTTATCGTCCTGCTTGTCTTTCTGCTGGTCAGGCTGCTGCTGATCCTTCTGCTTGTCGTCTTGCTTCTTGTCGTCGTCGCCTCCCTGCTGGTTCTGTTGCTGCTGATCCTGTTTCTGCTTCTGATGCTTGCAGAGCACGAGATTGTAACGGGTCTCGTCGTCCTTGGGATTCAGACGCAGGGCATTCTTGTACGCCTCGATGGCCTCACCGTACATCTTGTGGGTCTGACAGATGACACCCATGTTATGGTAGGCCTGTGCCTTGCGCAGGGAATTGGTCTCCAGACGGGCTGCTCCCTCGAACTGCTCCACAGCGGCAGAGTCCTTCTTCTGTGCCATGAGGGCATTACCCAGGTTGAAGGCTGCCTGCGGGTTCTTGGCGTTCTTCTCAATCGCCTTACGATAGGACACCTCGGCATTGGCATAATCGCCTGAGCGGAACTGCTTATTGCCCTGGCGGATATACTGACGATCTGTCATCTGTGCGCTGGCTGTTGTAGCTGCCAACAGCAAGAGCAACATGGCTGCTGTGCGCTTCTTCTTGCCAAAGAGTGAGATATTCTTCAGCAACGGGTTGCGACGGTCGAGGATACAGATCTCGAGGATGAGAAGCAGGAGCGCCAGGAGTCCGAAGGCCTGGAACTGCTCGTCGAACTCGCTGTAGAGAGTCGCTGTGGTCTCTTTCTTCGAGAGTTTGTCGAGCTCGTTGTCGAGCTGCTCCTGAGCCGCAGAGTTGTTCTCCACATGGATATAGGCGCCACCACCAGCCTGAGCCAGTTCCTTACACATCTGCTCGTTGAGGGCCGACATGACAGTATTGCCTGTATTATCCTTCATATAGTCGCCTGTGCCAGGGATGGGGATAGGCGCTCCCTTTGAGGAGCCGACACCCAACACATAGACCCGCATACCAGCATCCTTCGCTGCGGCGGCAGCCTCTACCGCCCCACCCTCGTGATTCTCACCATCGGTAATGACGATGATGGCGCGTCCGATGCCCTCCTCAGGGGTAAAGCTATGCATGGCCATATCGATGGCACGCCCTATATCAGTGCCCTGGGTTGCCATCATCGATGGATCGATGCTCGAGAGGAACATCTTGGCCGATACATAGTCACTGGTGATAGGCAGCTGCACGAAAGCATCGCCTGCAAAGACAATGAGGCCAATCTTATCGTTAGAGAAATGGTCGACGAGATTCTCAATCATCATCTTACTACGATCAAGACGACTCGGTACGATATCCTCTGCCCGCATGGAGTTACTGATATCCATACAGATGATAGTCTCGATGCCGACACGCTTCTCCTGACTGATCTTCGTTCCCATCTGCGGACGGGCCAACATCAGCACCAGCAGGGCCAAGGCGCCCTCGAGGATCCAGAACTTCACCGAAGGACGGAAACGCGACACATCGGGCATGAGTGCCTTGAGCAAAGCAGGCTCACCAAACTTACGCAGCCGTTTCTTCTGATTCCTGTAGGAGATGAAACGGATGAGTGCCAATATGGGTATCAGCACCAGCAACCAGAGATATATGGGGTCTTCAAATCTAAACACTTTACTATTTACGATTTACGATTTACAATTTACGGAATGCGGCGGAAGATCGTGATACGAAGCAGGATCTCGAGCAGCAGGGCCAGGACGGCAGCGAGGGCGAAGGGCTGATAGGCCTCGTAGCGCTTACTGAACTTCTTGACGTTGAGCTTGCTCTTCTCGAGCTTGTCGATCTCCTTATAGATATTACGCAACTCCTTGGTGTTCGTGGCACGATAGAAGTCACCTTCTGTCACACTGGCAATAGAACTCAGCGTCTTCGTGTCGATCTCCACAGGGATGTTCACATACTGCACCCCACCAGCCACAGGCATAGGATAAGGTGCCACCTTATTGGTACCCACTCCGATGGTGTAGACGCGGATGCCCATACTCTTGGCAATCTCGGCTGCCGTCATCGGGGAGATGTCACCACGGTTGTTACTACCATCCGTCAGCAGGATCACCACCTTACTCTTGGCCTTGGAGTCCTTCAGACGACTGACGGCATTAGCAAGACCCATACCGATGGCAGTACCATCCTCAATCAGACCACGGGCTGCGATATCCGTACGCACGTTCTGCAAGAGATTGAGCAGCGAGGTGTGGTCGGTAGTCATCGGACACTGGGTAAACGACTCGCCCGCAAAGATGCAGAGACCTATATTGTCGTTGGGGCGCCCGATGATAAACTCTGCTGCCACCTGCTTGGCGGCCTCGATGCGATTTGGACGCAGGTCCTCAGCCAGCATACTGGTAGAGACGTCCATCGCCAGCATGATGTCGATACCCTCGACAGTCTCGCTCTTCCACGAGTTGGAGGTCTGCGGACGTGCCAGCACGAGCACGATCATTACGAATGCCAGCAATCGGAGTATCAGCGAAAGCGGCATCAGCATAACCTTCCAGCTGCGAGGGGCGAAACGGAACGCAAATGTATCGCTCATGCGCATCGTGGGCTCCGACTTCTTCCTGTACATCACATACCATATAATATAAGGTATGAGGAGCAGGAGCAGCAACAGATATTCTTTATTGGCAAATTCCATTTGATTCCTTTTAATTCAACAACAGATAGAGTGTATAAAGCACGTAGCCGAACAAGGCGAGGCACACCACGGAGATGGCGGCAATCACCGACTTCAGCACACGACGGGCTTTCTGCGAACGCTGGTCTTCCTCCGAGAGCTGGGGCTTCACCGTCTCCTCCTGAGGCTCGTTCTCAAGCTTCGTCTGGTTGATGAAGTCGATGGCGTTCACGAGGTTCGCATCGTTCTCATTGATCAGCGTGGAGTATTTGGCAAACTTCACGAGGTCGGCAGTCAGGAACAGATGGCGCAACTCACTAAGGGCACTCTCGTCCTGAGTAGCCATCAGGTGGTCGATAATCTCACTACTGGTCATCTCCATCGCACTGAAGCCATAGCGCTCTTCGATATACTTACGGATGGTATCCGTCAACTTCGTATAATACTCCTTCGAGTTCTCAGAGGCCACCATCTTGTCAGCCTTGATCTGCTCAATCTGCTGGAGTGCCTTCTGGTGGGGCAACAGCCGTTTCACGATACGGATATGAGTGATGATGGGCTTGTTGTCGCGCAGACGCAGATAAAGATAGTAGATCACAGCCAACAATACCAGCATGAGCACACTGAGCCAGAACGACAGGCTCCAATCGCTCCACTGGAAGGGGTTATCCTGTACGTCCTTAGGACCGAAGAACTGATCGACATTCGTCGTATCGACCTCGATGGTAAGCACCTTCAGGGCAAGACTCTTACTCTCGTAGGGCTTCCCGTCGATCTTCACCTTCATCGGGGGGATATAGTAGAGCGTATCGTCGAAGGAGGTCATCGTATAGACCATCTGACGGGTCACAAAGCCGTTGTCCTGCTCCTTCGCCTCAAGCTCCTCAGCACCCAACACCTCGATACCAGGTGTGATATACTCAGTTGGCTTGAACTGCGGGAACTCGACCTTCGACTGCTCCTTAGCCGTAGCTGACAGCGTGACGTGTACCTGCTCACCCACAAAGATCTGGATAGAGTCAATCGAAGCCTCCACCTGTACTTGTGCAGATAATCGCAGCACACTGATAATCAACACTATAAGAAACACAAATCTCTTCATCAGCTTCTCTGTTTGAACAACATCAGCAAGGCCTTCACGAAGTCCTCGTTAGTGGCGATGCTCACATTGTCGACGTTGCTTTTATTGAATGTCTCCTGTAACTGATTCTGACGCCCTGTCCAATAGCGGCTATAGGCTATGCGCAGACTCTTCGAACTGGTATCGATATACTGCTCGAAGCCCGTCTCGGCATCCACCACCTTCATCAATCCTACATCAGGCAATTCACGCGCACGTATATCATAGACCTGAATAGCTACCACATCGTGCTTACGACTGGCAATCTGCAGCGACTGCTGGAAATCGTTACGCACGTAGAAGTCGCTGAGGATGAAAGCCGTCGTGCGACGCTTCTGCACACTCGAGAGGAACTCTACGGCCTGCTTCACGTCAGTACGCTTCGACTCGGGCTGGAAATCGAGCATCTCACGGATAATATAAAGGATATGCTTACGACCCTTCTTCGGCGGGATGTATTTCTCAATCTTGTCGGAGAAGAAAATAACGCCGATTTTATCGTTGTTCTGGATGGCACTGAAAGCGATGGTGGCAGCAATCTCCGTCACCATATCCCGCTTCATCTGGCGCTGCGTACCGAAGTCCAGCGAACCACTGACATCAATCAGCAGCATCACCGTCAGCTCGCGCTCCTCCTCGAACACCTTCACATAAGGACGATGGAATCGGGCCGTTACGTTCCAGTCGATATCGCGCACATCATCACCGAACTGATACTCACGCACCTCACTGAAGGCCATACCCCTACCCTTGAAAGCTGAGTGGTACTGGCCTGCGAAGATGTTTGAGCTCAGACCGCGCGTCTTGATCTCAATCTTACGAACCTTTTTTATAATCTCCGATGTCTCCATCTTCAATCTTCAATTTTCAATCTTCAATCTATCAAGGCACTTCGACCTTATTGATGATCTTCGATACAATCTCCTCACTGGTGATGTTGCTGGCCTCGGCTTCATAGGTAAGTCCGATACGATGACGGAGTACGTCGTGGGCCACAGCACGCACATCCTCAGGCACCACATAACCACGACGCTTGATGAAGGCGTAGGCACGGGCTGCCTTGGCCAGATTGATGCTAGCACGCGGAGAACCACCGAAGGAAATCATATCCTTCAGATCCTTCAATCCATAACGATCAGGATAACGGGTAGCAAAGACGATATCAGCAATATACTGCTCGATCTTCTCGTCGAGATAAACCTCACGTACCACACCACGAGCCCTGAGAATGGCCTCTGCTGTGGTCACTGGCGTTACCTCGGGCATCTCTCCAGCGATATTCTCACGGATAATCTTCTTCTCCTCGTCGAGTGAGGGATAGTCGATCACTACCTTCAGCATGAAACGGTCTACCTGTGCCTCAGGCAGCGGATAGGTTCCCTCCTGCTCAATGGGGTTCTGAGTAGCCATCACGAGGAAGGGATTAGGCAACTGGAAGGTCTCACTGCCAATCGTTACCTGTTTTTCCTGCATGGCCTCGAGCAAGGCACTCTGTACCTTAGCCGGGGCACGGTTGATTTCATCTGCCAATACGAAGTTGGCAAATACCGGACCCTTCTTCACCTGGAACTTCTCATCCTTCTGCGAATAGATCATCGTACCGATGACATCAGCAGGCAAGAGGTCGGGGGTAAACTGAATGCGGCTGTAGTCTGCATCAATCAGCTGTGCAAGGGTCTTAATGGCTAAGGTCTTAGCCAGTCCAGGCACACCTTCGAGCAGGATATGTCCATCACTCAACAGTCCGATGAGGAGCGAGTCGACAAGATGCTTCTGCCCCACAATCACGCGGTCCATACCGCTTACAAGATTCGTTACAAATGCGCTTTGTTGTTCAATCCGAATATTCAACTCACGGATGTCAATAGCTTCTGCCATAATATTCTTTCGTTTTATTTTGTTGTCTCAATATCATTCTGTTATTTGGCGGGTTTAGCCTTGGCCTTGGCAGCCTTCTTCCAGACAAGCTTGGGAATCTTCACTTCCTGTCCTGCCTTCAACACGTCGCTGGCCTTCATATCGTTGTAGACCTCCAAATAGCACTCCATATCGGGTCCCAGATAGGTACGCGATATCTTAGCCAACGTCTGGCCTTCCTTGGCCTTGACGACCTTGTCCGTACCTACAATATGATAGGCACCCAGACGTACACGGTTGTCTTTGGCGGCATACTTGGCTGAGAACTCATCCGTAGCATCAGCAGCAGGTTTAGCTGCCTCCGTCTTAGGAGTTTCCTTCGCAGGCTCTGCCTTAGCGGATTCAGCAGGTTTAGCAGGTTGCTGTGCGGGTGCAGCTTCTTCTGCAGGCTCCTCAACGGCCTCCAGACTGTCGATAGAAACGATGTTTTCTTTCTGTTCTACGGCGGGCTTTGCGGGAGCTGTCTGTTGCTCAGGTGCCTGGGGTGATGCTCCAAAGGGGAAATAATTACCCAACAAATAACCACAAACAAGACCTACCACACAACCTATCAGTGCCCATAGCCAGGATTTACGACCAGAAGTCTCCTCTTCATCGTCATAGCCCACTTCTTCCTCACCGATTTCATCGGGGGCTGATTCTGCCTCAGCAGGTTCATCAATAGATTCCTCAGTAGGCTCCTCTGAAGGTTCCTCTGCTACTAATTCTTCCTCGATGGATTCCTCAATAACGGGTTCCTCAGAAACAGGTTCTTCCTCTACAGACTCTTCTGCTACTGGTTGCTCTTCAACAACTGGCTCTTCTGCAGCTGGTTCTTCTGCCACAGGCTCTTTTTTATTATCCTCAATCACGGGGAAACTGGAGAGATCGGCTTTCACATTGCCCAGGCCGAAATCCACCAATGCCATCGTTGAGGGATCAGCATCAGGATCAGCATCCTGAGGTTCAGCAACCTCTTCCTTGGGCTCCTCAAACTCCACACCATCATTCAGCACAACGGTCTCAAACTGTGAGAAAGGCTTGTTCACGAGCTCCTTCATTAACGAATCGGGGGTAAAGGTAATCTTGCCGTGACCCTCGATCAAGACGCGCTCACCAGTATTGACGTTCACACTCTCACGATCGTCGACATCGATAATCTTAAAGGTGCCAAGTCCCTTGATCTTCACGAGCTTGTCCTTCTCCAACTCCTGCTGGACAATATCAAACATCTCACTGATGAAGTTCGATGCCTCTTTCTTACTCAGACCTCTCTTCTCAACGAGCACAGAGCTCAAATCCTGTATCGAAATCTTTCCCATCACTCAGCTCCTCCATTCTTTACACGTTCTTTCCAACTGATATTCGGCTTGAAGTTCAAGACGAGCTTCGGTGGTACGAGCATGCGAAGTCCCGTAGAGGGATTCACCATGACGCGTTCCAGCTTCTTCTTCACTTCGAAAGTCCCAAAGGTGGGAATAAGCACTGAGTCGCCTTCCTGGAAATGGTCACCCATCGCCTCGACAACGCTGTTCACATACTTCTGGGTATCGTCAGCCGAATACCCCATACGCTGTGCTAATTCTGCGATAAAGTCTTTGTTGTTCATATTTTGTCGTATATGGTTGTTCCGTATAAATCGAATTCTTCAGAGTCGGTGATGCATACATCGTAGAACTCACCCAATGTCAGTTTTCGCTCGTCGACTGGGATGAGTACCTCAGGATCCACTTCAGGCGAACAGTATTCTGTACGACCAACGTAGTAGTCGCCTTCCCTGCGGTCGATAATCACTTTCAACGTCTGCCCCACCTTCTCGGCCTCAAGTTCGGCACTGATATTCTGTTGGATGCGCATCAGTTTATCGAGACGGGATTGTTTCACCTCCTCAGGCACATCATCCTGATAGTGCTCTGCCGAATAGGTTCCCTCCTCCTCCGAATACGCAAAAGCGCCCATTCGTTCGAATCGGGCCCACTTCACGAAGGCCTTCAACTCCTCGAAGTCTTCATCAGTCTCTCCTGGGAATCCCACCATCAGGGTGGTACGGATATGGATACCAGGCACTTCCTCACGCAGACGACGCACCAGTTCATAGGTTTCCTCCTTCGTCACATGGCGATGCATCCTCGAGAGCATGTTGTCAGAGATATGCTGCAACGCGATGTCGAGGTACTTGCAGACGTTCTTCTTCTCACGCATCACACGCAACAGATCCCAAGGGAAATGTGTCGGATAGGCGTAATGCAGACGGATCCATTCCACACCGGGAATATCAGCCATCTGCTCGATGAGTTCGGCAATATGCTGCTCGCCGTCGATATCCAGACCATAGTAGGTAAGCTCTTGGGCAATGACGTTGAACTCCTTCGTACCATCTTTCACCAACTGGCGCACCTCGTCGAGAATCTCCTGCATCGGACGACTCTGATGCTTACCAGTAATCAATGGAATGGCACAATAGGCACAGTGTCTGTCGCAGCCCTCACTGATCTTGATATAGGCATAGTGGCGAGGGGTCGTGATATGACGCTTTCCCTCACAAACTTGGAAGTCGGAACCCTCCAAATCCTTGAGAAGCTGCTTGTAGTTGAACTTCCCATACCAGCCATCCACCTCCGGGATCTCTGCTTCAAGTTCAGCAAGATATCGTTCTGACAGACAACCCATTACAAAAAGCTTTTTGATTCTTCCTTCCGTTTTGGCCTGCGCAAATTCGAGGATGGTATTGATACTCTCTTCCTTGGCATCAGCAATGAAACCACAGGTGTTGACAACGACAATATCTCCCTGAGGATCATCGCTATCGTGCGTACACAGATAGCCATTGGCCTCCATCAACCCCATCAGCACCTCACTGTCAACGAGGTTCTTGGAGCATCCCAGGGATATGATATCAATCGTTTTATTCATCGCTATTCACTTTTCACCTCAAACAGAGAGTCTACGAACTGTTTCTTGTTAAAGAGCTGAAGATCCTGCATACCTTCACCCAGTCCAATGTACTTCACGGGTACTTTCAACTGGTCTGAGATGCCGATCACCACACCACCCTTCGCTGTGCCGTCGAGTTTCGTGATGGCCAGACTGGTGATCTGGGTAACGGCAGCAAACTGCTTGGCCTGCTCAAAGGCGTTCTGACCCGTAGAACCATCAAGCACCAGCATGACCTCGTCGGGAGCCTCAGGCAGCACCTTCTTCATCACCTCCTTGATCTTCTTCAGCTCATTCATCAAGCCAACCTTGTTGTGCAGACGTCCTGCCGTATCAATCAGCACCACGTCAGCACCATTAGCCTTTGCACTTTGCAGCGTATCGAAAGCCACAGAGGCTGGATCAGAACCCATCTGCTGCTTCACCACGGGCACACCCACGCGCTCACCCCAGATACAGAGTTGTTCAACGGCTGCAGCACGGAATGTATCGGCAGCACCCAGATACACCTTCTTACCTGCCTGCTTGAACTGCCAGGCGAGTTTGCCAATGGTAGTGGTCTTACCTACACCATTCACACCCACCACGAGAATCACGTAGGGCTTATGGTCGCCAGGGAGATCCCAATTATCATTGTCCTCAGAATTGTTCTCAGCAAGCAATTCAGCGATTTCATCGCGAAGGATACGATTCAGCTCTGAAGTGCTGACATATTTGTCGCGAGCCACACGTTCCTCGATGCGTTCGATGATTTTCAGCGTCGTGTCGACACCAACATCACTCGTAATAAGCACTTCCTCGAGGTCGTCGAGTACATCGTCGTCAACCTTCGACTTTCCGGCTACGGCACGCGCCAGTTTATCGAACACGCTGGTTTTGGTCTTCTCCAGACCCTTGTCGAGCGTTTCCTTCTTATCCTTATTAAAAAACCCAAATATTCCCATACTTCTTTATAATTACATGCGCACGCGCGCAATTCTGGGGGCAAAATTACAAATTTCCGATGAAACCGCAAAAAAAGAGGCTGCATTTTAACGTGCAACCTCTCTTTTTTATGTAAAATTAAAATTAATTCTTAAAGAAGTCCTTAACGGCCTCGTTGGGAACC
>JAEETB010000048.1 GCA_016286575.1 Prevotella sp. | reverse complement strand
TCTACCTGGGCATTTACATTCACCGTAGCCATCATGGCGGCTACAACCATCATCATAAGCTTTTTCATTCTTGCATTTCGTTTATTAATAAACCAATCGTTCTTGAATTCGGCTGCAAAGTTACAAAGGGAACTTTGAGTGTGCACATTTTTAAGCAATCGATTTGATAATTTTCCTAACTTCTTGAGTTTTATCAATCTTGTAAGTCTTTGAAATGAAAATAGATACGGGTCGGCGAGTGTCAGCAGGCCGAAGAGGTTGCCGGGGGTAAAGCTTGTCAGGGCTTGACAACGATGGGCTTGAACCAATCCCGCAGGAAACCGTTGGCCTGGTTCTGGGAGTCGCAGATGAGGATGATCAGCTGGCAACCATCTGGATGCTGCTGATGCTGGCCATAGTGGTAAGGACGACAAAGGTTACAGCCAGGATAACAGCCGCTGGCGTGTAGACCAGACTCAGGAAGTGGCACAACACACAGTCGTCGAGATGCTCTACGGCTGAGGTGAAGTGGCCTGGGTGGTTTACGTGGTGGGCACATTCCACACAGTTGGCTGTCTCATCAGCCACTGGCTTATGGATGTGTACAGCACTCAGCATCATCATCGGTACAAACACCGATAACAATACCCATGCCGCTATGTTCCTTTTCCTTTGTCTTTGCATTTTCGGGCGCAAAAGTACATAAAAAAGTCAAATTATTCAAATTATTGACAAACAAATAGATGGGAATACCTACTTTTTGCTAAATGAAACCGGCTCTCACTACGACGGGGTAGGAGAGCCGGTTTTGTATATGGTTTGTCTGTCAGAGGTTCTGATTACTTAGAACCACCTGCCCACCAAACGTTCTCTGTGAAGATGTACATACCTGCATCGTTGCCTGAACCGAAGGCTGCTGCAACGTTGGGGTTAGATACGACATCGCTGTCACCGTAAGGCAGACGGAGCGGCCAGCGGTTACCAACGCTTGAAGTGTTGTTCGGATTGGTCATCTTGACAGGATATGAACCGTCGGTGTACATGATACGACGCATATCGTTGTAAGTCTCAATGACCTCACCGCGTGTCTGTGCCAGGTACTTCTGGATGCGGATCTCCTTCAGTGGGTCAGCTTCGAAGAGAGGAGTGATCTTGCCGATATAGGCTTCGATATCTTCATCACTGATCTCGTCGTCGCAGATGGCGATGTACTCAGCTACGTTGCTCTTGACAGCTGCCTCGAAGGCTGCCTTGGCATCCTTGTTCTGGATAGCCTGTGCCTCGGCGAGGATGAAGTAGAGCTCCGACTCGCTCATGATGGCCAGATTGGCTGCACCGTTCTCGAGCCAGATAGGCTCGTTGAGGGTCTCAGTGAGTGAAGCGAGATCTGTGTTACCAGGTATACCAATGACACCGCCACCGAGGGCATCGAAGTTGTAGTACTCCTCACGTGGATCCTCACGCTCGAGCATCAGGTCGTCGACAGTCTTGCTTGAACCGATGTAGTAGCGGCTCCACTGGTAAGCTGACCATGCGTTGTCGGCAGTCACACCGTTGAAGATACCCAGATAGAATCCAGCGAATCCAGCGGCAATAGCAGCCTGAGCCTCGCTCTCAACCTGGCTGATGACGCCCTTGTTGCGACCATAGGTGTGCAAGAGGTAACGAGCCTTGAGGGCATGTCCCAGAGCGATCCATTTGTCAGCGTCACCACCGTAGATGATATCCTGCTCGCCAGCGTTGTTCTTCGTGGCCTTTCCAAGGTTGGCAATACCGTCGTCGATGAGCTTCAGGATAGCGGTATAGATGCTCTCCTGAGATTCGATCTTCGGAGCAGGGTTGCCTGTAAAGCACTCACTGAAAGGAATATCTCCGTGGAGGTCGGTCAGAATACCCCAGTTGATGGCAGCCAGAAGCTGAGCCATACCGAGCAGGTCGTCCTTGCCCTCGTCGATACCACCGGCTGAGCACTTGTCGATCATCTGAGTCAGGTTCATCAGGTTTGAGTATGTGGCATTCCACTCATTATTGAAAGTAGTGGCACCCGAAACCTCAGAAACCGTACGCTGCTCAATCTTGAGCAACTGGTTGTTACCAGTACCGAAGAGCTGCTCTGTGTAAGAAGACACATACCATGCGTATGCGCCGTTCACTACTGAATAGGCAGTAGCCACCTCTGCGTCTGTGAGTTGGAATTTTGCTCCTACTCTATCGGCGGTCTTGCTGGTCTCATCCTTGTTGATACTGTCCATCATGTCCTCAGAGCAAGAACTGTACAGCATAGTGGCCAACGCAATGCCAAACAAATATTTTATTTTCATATTCTTTCTTTTTTCTGATTGATACTCTTAATTCATCCTTGGATTAGAATGTGATCTTCAGACCACCACCAAAGCTAGATGTGCTAGGTACAGAGAAGCGCTCGAAGTAACCACTCATGTTGCCGTTACCTTGAGAGTTCTCAGGATCGAGGTCTGGCATCTTAGCCCAGAGGAGTACGTTGCGTGCGAATGCGAATACATTGATGTCGATACCAAGGAATCTGGGAATCTGATAGCCGAGTGTTACGTCGCGGAGCTTCCAGAAGCTGGTGTCGAAGATCATAGCCTCGGTAATGTCGTTGTAAGCCATGTACCAATCCTGCTTGCTGACCTCGATGGTGTTCTTCTGGCCAGTAGCCTCGTCGATACCCTCACCAATCATGGTGCCATCACGGTAGTCGAGTGACTCCATAGAAGCACCGAACCAGTTCATGGTTCCGATGGTACCGCTGTACATCTTACCACCCTTCTGCCAGTCGATGGTTGCAGAGAGTGACAGGTTCTTGTAGTTAGCCTTCAGGTTGAAGCCCATGTTGAAGTCGGGAGCACACTCACCGATGTTTTCGCTTGAGCTTGATCCCTGGGGCAGACCGTCGGCGAGCAGCAGCTGGCCGTCCTCAGTGCGCTTGAAGGCAACACCGTAGATGTTAGGATAGGTGTAACCAGCCTGTGCGCGAACCTGAGGCTCAACGAATCCACCCAGCATAATGCTCTCTACGCCAGGAGCCAGTTCCTTAACCTTGTTCTTGATTTTGGTGAAGTTCACACCGAGTGAGAGGTTGTAGTTCTTGTTCTCGAGAATGTCTGCATTCAGAGCGAACTCATGAGCCCATGTGGTCATGCGTCCGGCGTTGGTACGCAGATACTGATAACCTGTAGAACCTGCTGTAGGAACGTCGAAGATCTGATCCTTTACATCCTGATAGCTGGCGGTGTACTCCAGACGCAGGCGGTTCTTGAAGAAGTTCAGGTCGATACCAAACTCATAGTTGGTCGTGTTCTGAGGCTTCAGGTTCGGGTCGAATGATACATAGTAAGGTACATAGCTCTTTGCACCGCCCATCGGGTAAGCAATAGGAGTATATACATACATACCACTACCGTAAGAAGGTGTATAGTAGTAGTTGTCACGATATACACCAGCCTGACCTACCTGAGCGTAAGAGGCGCGCAGCTTACCATAAGAGAGGAAGTCCTTATCCTTCAGACCGGGAAGCTCTGTGAAGATCCAGCCCAGTGATACAGAGGGATAGAAGAATGAACGGTTGTCGCGAGGCATCGTAGACACCTTGTCGTTACGACCTGTAACAGTCAGATAGAGCATGTTCTTCCAGCTGGCAGAGAGCTGTCCGAAGAAACCGATTGTACGCTCCTGAGTGTGGTACATGCTCCAGTAGTCCATGCTTGCGGCATTCTCGATGACGGGCTGGCCATACCAAGAGAGTGAAGATGCATCGTAGTCCCAACGACGCTCGTAGTCGTGGTTGAACTCGTTTCCGAGCATAACACCCAGATCCCACTCCTTATTTGCACCAAACTTAGCCATGAAGTTGATAGTGAACAGGTTGTTGAAGATGTTGTGCTGTACGCCGAAGTCCTCAACCTCACCCTTGGTGTTATAGGCTGAACCTACTTCTGCAACCGTCATGTTGTCAGTTGTATAGATATCAAGACCAGCCTGCTCACGGAAGGTCAGCTTGTAATCCTCACCCCAACCGAAATCGGGAGAGAACTCTACGTATGCGTTACCGAACACACGATTCGTGTGCTGCTTGAACTCATCGTTGTCTGCCCACCAGTAGGGGTTGTTGAAGTTGGTGGCACGATAAGAGATCTGCTGAGTGGGGTCGCCAGGAACGTGTGTAGGAGTGCCCTTCAGGTCGTACTCGGCAGCAGCACCGTAAACTACGTTTACGACACCATTGTTTGCACCAGGTGCAGACTTGATTCTGGTAGAGCTGTAGTTTGCAGAGAAACCAGTCTTCCACTGCTTGTTGATCTCCCAGTCGACAGCACCACGAGCACCAGTACGCATCATGCCCGTCGAGGGGATGATACCTTCCTGATAAGTATCGCTGATACCGAATGAGTAGCTCATGTTGTTGACACGCTGCGAAATGTTCAGTGTGGCATTCTGTGTGATACCAGTCTTGAAGAAGTCGCCCACGTTGTCGTGAGTGGTCGGAGTTGCCCATCCGCTAAGACCTGCATTGGCATACTTCGGGTTGTAGTACATACCGTTATGCATACCTTCGGCCTGTGTATAGGC
Source organism: Prevotella sp. (assembly GCA_016286575.1). Classification (GTDB taxonomy): domain Bacteria; phylum Bacteroidota; class Bacteroidia; order Bacteroidales; family Bacteroidaceae; genus Prevotella. Next base: position 10,271 of record JAEETB010000048.1, on the reverse strand, counting down.
GTTGTCTGTGTTACCTCCGTACTTGGGGTCATTAGGCAGATCAGTGATCTTCGGTCCCCATGTAGAAGAAGAACTGGGGTTGTATGCACTCTGGCTGCTACCCTGTGCGTAGACATCCTGGTGCTTGTACTTGCGACTCAGGGTCTGGGCACTGATGTCGGTAGAGAAGGTGATCACAGGCTTAGCTGTGTACTTGCTACCACGCTTGGTCGTAATGACGATCACACCGTTAGAAGCACGGATACCATAAAGTGCGGATGCAGCCTGACCCTTCAGGACGTTGATGCTCTCAATGTCCTCGGGGTTGATATCAATACTACGGTTGGTGAAGTCGGCACCTGTTACAGAGCTATTTGTAGAGAAGTCAGGTGTTGAACTGATAGGCATACCGTCGACTACATAGAGCGGAGCGTTGTTGCCGTCGAACGAACGGGCACCACGGATCACGATCTGTGCAGAAGCACCAGGAGCACCTGATGACTGACGGATGCTGACACCAGTCAGCTTACCCTGCATGGCACTGGCCAGCGAGCTGGTACCTGCAATATTCAGATCCTCGGCATTCAGCTCCTGAGAAGCATAACCCAGGGCTTTCTTGTCGCGGCTGATACCCATGGCGGTTACCACGACCTCGTCGAGAGTCTTGGCATCGGCTTTCAAGAAGATACGGATGCCGTTCTTGGCATTCACGGTCTTAGACTCATAGCCCAGATAAGAAATCTCGAGCTGATTCTTTCCCTGAGGCAGAGTCAAAGTGAATTTACCATTTACGTCAGTCAACATACCGGTACTTGTTCCTACGACCTTAACGGCGGCACCGATGATCGGCTGACCGTCTTCCTGCGAGAATACAGTACCAGTAACTTTTGTTTGAGCCAGTGCGGTTCCCATGCAGAGAAGCAGCGTGGCTAAAAACATCGTTAGTCTTTTTTTCATAAATTCTCTCTCTTTGATTAATAAATATATAATATAAATAATAATGTATAATAAGCCTCAATTTTATTAGTGTCAGGTTGCAAAATTAATGCATACGATTGTAAAAAACGAATAATTTTATAAAAAAATCACATTTTTACGCAATTTATTAAGATTTTTGCGCTTTTGACTTGATTTATATCAATCCGAAACAAAAAAGAGTGTTTAGACTACAATTTGAAAGTCAAAAGGGATTTTTCGGCCTTTATTAGATACGTTGATGCTGAAATCGGTGAGAAAAGTGATATGCTTAACAAATAAAGTGTAAACTGTAAAATTTTTGCAATATTATTCGGCAAACATACATTTTTTTATAAATTTATTTGTTTTTTAGCAATTTTATTATTAATTTTGCAGCCGCTTAGCTCATATAACGACAATGAAGAATTCATTATTTATATTAATTAACTAAGAGAGAGAATTTATGAAAAAAAGACTAACGATGTTTTTAGCTGGTCTCTTCCTTTGTGTAGGAACTGCACTGGCTCAAACCAAAGTTGCCGGTACTGTATTCTCGCAGGAAGACGGTCAGCCGATCATCGGTGCCGCCGTTAAGGTCGTAGGAACAAGTACTGGTATGTTGACTGACGTAAACGGTCGTTTCTCAATTGTCCTTCCTCAGGGAAAGGATCAGCTTGAGGTGACTTATCTTGGTTTTGAGAGCAAGACCGTCAAGGCCAAGAACAACATGCGCATCTTCCTGAAGTCTGACGCTCAGATGGTGGACGAGGTGATTGTTGTGGCCTATGGTACGTCAAAGAAATCTTCTTTCACCGGCTCTGCTGCTGCCATTGGCAGTGAAAAGTTGGAGTCGCGTCCTGTTGCGAATGTAACGAAGGCACTCGACGGTCAGGTAGCTGGTGTGACTGTAACCTCTGGTGGTGGTCAGCCTGGTAGCGATGCTACGATCATGATTCGTGGCTTCGGTTCTATCAACGCCAGCAATAAGCCGCTGTATGTTGTTGACGGTATGCCTTACGATGGTGACTTGAACGCTATCAGCCCGCAGGATATCGAGTCGATGACCGTGCTGAAGGATGCTTCATCCTCTGCCCTGTACGGTTCGCGTGCTGCCAACGGTGTAGTTATCATCACCACAAAGAAGGGTAAGGAAGGTCGTCCGACCATCACCTTGCACAACACAGTGGGTTGGTCATGGCGCGCTCTGCCTCGTTATGAGACACTGAGCCAGCAGGACTATGTACAGATTACCTACGAGGGACTGCGTAACAACCAGCAGTTCGGTAATGGCCTGTCGTTTGCAGATGCTTCAGCAGCTGCCATTGCCCAGCTGGGTCAGACTCTCGGCGGTGAGATCTACAATCCGTTCAAGAATTACACATGGGGCGAGATTATCGACCCCGCAACTGGAAAGGTACGTGCTGATGCTCAGTCGTCATGGAATGAGGACTGGCTTGACGGCGTATACAACAAAGGTGCACTTCGCCACGATCATCAGCTGTCGCTGACTGGTGGTACAGATAAGACCAACTACATGATTTCACTGGGTTACGTCAACGAGAAGGGTATCCTTGTGAATACCGGCTTCGAGCGTTACAACGCCCGTATGAATGTGGACTCTCAGGTAACCGACTGGTTCAAGGCTGGACTGAGCACCTCGATGTCGCACTCGACGAGTGACTACATGGAGGAGAACGAGACCAGTGCTACTGCAACTTCTAACCCCTGGTATACCTCTCAGTTCATGGCTCCTATCTATCAGCTCTATCAGAAGGATCTGGCTGGTAACAACGTGCTCGATGCCAATGGCAACCTCTTGCCAGACTATGGTGAGGATGGCCGCCCCACGGCAGCTGACTTCAACCCACTGGGAGACCTGACGAACGACAAGAACTACAATACCACGAACAATGCTGGTATCCGTACTTATGTGACCTTCGGTTCTGACGATAAGAAGATGGGCTGGGCACAGGGTCTGAAACTGACACTGAACTTCGGTGGTGACTACCGTTCGCTGAACCGTACGAAGAAGTATAACAAGTATCATGGTAATCAGAAGAACGCCGGCGGTCTGCTTCAGAAATTCAACCAGCGCACTCAGAGCTACACCTTCAACCAGCAGCTCTCTTGGAACCGTAAGTTCGGTGAGCACTCGTTTGGTATACTGGCTGCTCATGAGTACTATCAGTACAAATTTGACTATCTGGAGGCTGGAAAGACCAATATCGTTGATGGTATCGACGAGTTGAAGCCTGCTTCAACGATCTATGCTGCTGATTCTTGGGCGGTAGAGCACGATATCGAGTCGTGGTTGGGTCGTGTGAACTATAACTACAACGACAAGTACTATTTCGACGCTTCTATCCGTCGTGACGGTTCTTCACGTTTCTACAAGGACAACCGCTGGGGTACGTTCTGGTCAGTTGGTGCTAACTGGCGTATCACTGCCGAGGAGTTCATGAAGCCTCTCACATGGATCAACAACCTGTCGCTGAAAGCTTCTTACGGTCAGAATGGTAACGAGGGTCTGCTCGACTATGACTACAGCTATTATCAGATTGGTTATCAGAACTTCTATGCTTGGCAGAACCTCTACACACTGGATTTCCCTAACGGCTCACAGATCGGTGGTTTCGTGGCAACACTGGAGAACAAGGATCTGTCGTGGGAGAAGAACGGTATGCTGAACATCGGTCTCGAGGGTGCGCTCTTGGATAGCCGTTTACGCTTTAGCGTTGAGTACTTCAACAAGAAGACTACTGACATGCTCCTGAACTATCCTATGGCACTTTCTACTGGTTTCACCGGCTTCTCTGCTAACGTAGGTAGCATGCGCAACACTGGTTGGGAGTTCATGGTAAGCGGAACTGTACTGAAAACCAAGGATATCGTCTGGAACCTCACCTGGATGGGTACCATTCAGAAGAACAAGGTGCTTAAGCTGACTGATGAGTCGAACGAGATCATCAATGGCTCTCAGATCATTAAGGAAGGCTACGATTTCCACACCTTCTACGTGGCTAAGTCGGCTGGTGTCGATCCTGCAACAGGTGCACAGCTCTACTACGCATACGAAAAGGACGACGAGGGCAACATGAAGCCTGGTACTGAGTATATCACAGACAACTACTCTGTGGCTAACTCATCGAAGTACTTCGCCGGTCATCGTACGCCTGACCTCTATGGTAGTATCTCTACCGACCTGCAGCTCTTCAACTGCATCGACCTGAGTATTCTGACCACTTACTCTATCGGCGGCAAGATCTACGACTCTATGTACTACAGTTCTATGTCTAATATGTACGCATATAACCAGTGGAACAAGAATATCCTCCGCCGCTGGCAGCAGCCTGGCGACGTGACCGATATTCCACGTATCGAGATCGGTGGCAACCGTGCCCTGACAGACAACTATCTGGTGAACGCTTCATATTTCGCCATCAAGAACATTACATTGGGTTACACTCTGCCTGCTATGCTGGCACGCAAGATTGCCATGAGCAGAGTACGTCTCTATGCTTCGTTCGATAATGTGGCTCTCTTCACGCATCTTAAGGGTATGGATCCGCAGTACAACCTCACTGGTGGTACCAACTACCGCTATGCTCCTAATAAGACGTTCTCATTAGGTCTTGACATTAACTTCTAAACAGGATATGACGATGAAAAGTTTTAAATATATTTTGATTGGTTTCGCTGCACTGACTCTGACGACCTCATGTTCTAAGGATCAGCTGGAGACATCGCCGACTACATCTGTTTCAGGTACGACGATGACCCAGAGCAATGATGCAGCCATGATTTCGCTGAACGGTCTCTACCGCTCAATGTATTCCTCCGGATGGTCTACCACGGGTAATACCCACCAGTGCTTCGGTCTTTCTGCCTACTCACTGATGGCCGACGTGATGGGCGACGACTGCATCATGTCAAAGCAGGGTTCCGGTTGGTTCTGGTTCGATGCCATTTATAACGTGAAGGGTCGCTACACCAGTAGCTCATGGCGTTCTTACGACCTCTGGTATGCCTACTTCACTTATATCGCTAACGTGAACTACCTGATTGCCATGGAGAAGGATCTCGATCCTTCAGACATCGACAAGATGTATGTGCTGGGTCAGGCTTACGCCATCCGTGCATATAGCTACTTCATGCTGGCACAATGCTTCTCGCGTACCTATAAGGGACATGAGAGCGAGCCTTGCGTACCTATCTATACAGAGCCTACATCGGCTGATACCAAGGGACAGCCCCGTGCTACCGTACAGCAGGTTTATGACCTGATCCTGTCGGACATCAACAAAGGTGTAGACTATCTGGAGAAGAGTCGTATGACATCGCTGAACAACGATAAGAGTTATGTGACCTATCCTGTAGCACTTGGTATCCAGGCACGTATTGCCCTGACGATGGAAGACTGGGCTACGGCAGCCAAGGCTGCTGAGGCTGCCATCGCTCTCGGAGAGTACAAGATTCAGCCTGTTGAGGCTGGTAAGTTCGCTATCAATCAGTCGAACTTCATTAACACTGTCTCTGCAGCCAACGTCATGTGGGGTGCTCACATCATTCCTGACCAGGCTGGTATGTATGCTTCTCTCTATGCTCATATGGACGTCGACGCTGCTCTCTATGCAGGCTACAGCCGTGCTAACAAGCAGATCAACAAGGATACCTATGACCGAATGGGTAAGGATGACTCACGCCGTGCTTGGTGGGATCCCGCAGATCCTAACAATGGTGCTGGCGGTTACCAGCAGCATAAGTTCCACTTCAGTTCACTTTCTACATGGGAGGGTGACTATGTATGGATGCGTATCGAGGAGATGTATCTGACAGCTGCTGAGGCAGAGTGTATGTTGGGTAACGATACCAAGGCTCAGGAGCTCCTGAACACTATGGTTAAGACCCGTGATGCTGCCTTTAACTGTACCGCTACTGGTAAGGAATTGGGTAAGCTGACATCTGACCGTACAGGTTCTCTCCGTGAGGCTATCATCGACCAGCGTCGTATTGAGCTCTGGGGTGAGTATGGCCGCGTGTTCGATATTCGCCGCTTGAAGCAGGGCTTCAGACGTACAACGGCTGAGGGCTGGCCTGACAATGCCAATATCCTGCTGACCAACCGTCCATCTGATAATCCTGAGAACTGGATGTGGGTTCTGACAATTCCGCAGTCTGAGTTTGATGGTAATGAGAACATGGATGACAAGAATGATCAGAATAATGTTAAGGATGAGTAATCACCAATTAAATGTTGTAAAAGTATGAAGATCAATAAATATTTCTTAGGATTAGCCGTCATTCTGCTGGGAGCACTTACTTCCTGCGAGACTGACGTGAAGGGAGATGTCATGTATGCTCCTATGGGACAGAACATCTCGTTCGAGACAGCTAAGCCCAGTACCATTACTACTTCTCAGAGTTCGTTGACGATTCCCGTGCGTATCATCCGTTCGCTGACCAGTGGCAGCTACACCGCTAACTTCACTGCCGAGGCAAGCGAAGAGGGTATCTTCAGCATCAGTAATGGTACCTCTGTTACCTTTGCTGAGGGACAGGGTGTCGTTGTGATGGAGGTTACTGCCAGCAACCTCGAGAAGGGTAAGGACTATACTTACACGCTGACGCTGAGTCCTACTGACGTGGCCACGGCTGATACTATCACCAAGAAGCAGAATGTGTCGACTGTGATTAGCATCCACTCAGACTACTCTTGGAAGAAGCTCGGTAAGGGTCATTACAGCTCACCTGAATGGTGGGAAGACGAGATGGATGTAGAAATCCAGCAGGCAGAGGGTACGAATATCTATCGTATGATGGACCTCTTCGAGAAGGGCTATAACATCCAGTTCTCTATTGGCAGCGACAATGTGGTGACAGTTCCCAAGCAGGCTTCTTGGAATCACAGCAGCTATGGTGTTGTTTACCTCGAGGGTTTCTTGAACGAGGATAAGAGTGGTGTCGCAGGTGTTTACGATCCTGCCACCAAGCAGGCACCTCTGACACTGCAGCACACTGTTTCCGCTGGTTCGTTCGGTGCTTATACCGATGTACTGACGATGCCGTAAGTTTTAGCAATCCGCTAAAAATACATAAAAATCGCCTGAAGTGAACGCACTTTGGGCGATTTTGTTTATTTTTGCGTCGTTATAACATAGACTGTGTTCAAGAGAAATCATTTCAAGGATGTGTGGCTGATGGCCTGTATGCTGGTGGCGTATGGGCTGACAGGATGCATGGCAGACGAGGTCGGAGGCGTCTATCTCGTTTCCCAGGAGCCTGAGAGCATGTATCCTGTGGCCAATCATTACGTGGAGATTCTCTTCCAGGCAGGTGGCGACTGGACGGCTTCAACCTCTACGGACTGGCTTGAAGTTTCTCCCAGCCATGGCTCTGGCGGTAGGAATGCTGTTACCCTGAAGACCACATCGGCCAACAGGACCAAGGCAGAACGCTCGGCGGTGCTGACCATCGTGTCGGATGGTAAGCAGGAATCGATGACTATCCGTCAGAGTGGTGACTATGCCATCTTTGATCAAGATGAGTATGTTGTGGATGCTGCTGGTGGCCCTTTGACGTTGACCTTTACTTCGAATATGGACAGAAACAACCTGTACGTCAGCTATCAGAAGCTGGAATGGATTTCGTGGACGGAACCTATTGGTGAGACACGTACTGACTGGCGTGGGCGTCTGAAGGAACTTACCGTCTCACCAAATCCTTCAGAAGATGAGCGTCAGGCAATCTTTGTGCTCAGCACCTATAGCCGGCACCAAGAACTGATGGGGCTTGACACAACCAGAGTAAGACAATTGGGCGTATCAGCGCCTTGACTTGAAGAAATCCTGCATCAACAGTCTGCATTCCTCTTCGAGCACCCCTCCTGTGACGGTGGCTTTGGGATGCATGGCCTTGGGGGCATATTCGTGGAAGCCCCGTTTCTCATCAGCTGCTCCGTAGACTATGCGCGGAATCTGTGCCCATCCGATGGCTCCAGCACACATCGTGCAGGGTTCGACTGTGACGTAGAGTGTACAATCCGTTAGGTATTTCCCTCCTAAAGTGTTTGCTGCCGAGGTGATTGCCTGCATTTCTGCGTGCGCAGTAACGTCGCAGAGGGTTTCCGTCAGGTTGTGGGCACGTGAGACAACACGGTCCTTACAAACGACAATGGCACCTATGGGAATCTCGCCTGCCTCGTAGGCTGAATGGGCTTCTTCGAGAGCCATGCGCATGTAGCGCTCATCTTTTTTTTGCTGTTCTTCGCTAATCATGTTGCAAAGTTACAATTTTTTTTGTATCTTTGCAAGCAGATTATGAAATTTAAGATTGTTCATATCAACGAGACTGACTCAACCAACCGCTGGCTGAAGGAGAACGGCGAGGGAGAGATGGTGGTGGTGGCTGGCTATCAGACGGCAGGCAAAGGCTGTGGCACGAACTCGTGGGAGAGTGAACGGGGAAAGAACCTGACGTTCTCGATGCTGATACATCCAGAAGACATACCTGCCAATCGGCAATTTCATATCACGGAGGCTGTTTCGGTAGCTCTTTGCGAGACATTGGAGGCCTATATATATAATAAGGTGGAGATCAAGTGGCCGAACGATATCTATGTAGGAGACAAGAAAATCTGTGGCGTGTTGATCGAGAATCGTCTGCAGGGTGCAGAGATCAAGGACTCCATCATCGGCATCGGACTGAATGTGAACCAACGGGTATTCAAGAGTGATGCTCCTAATCCTGTATCACTCTATCAGTTGTCGGATCTGGAAACGGATCTCGATGAGTTGCTCATCAGGTTTCTTACTGAGTTCGACAGTGCCTATCAGTGTGTGACGACTCCTATCGCCTACCGGCAACGGCTCTATCGAAAAGGGAAGGACGCGCTCTATCGGGATCAGACAGGAACCTTCACGGCCAAATTAATGAACGTATCGTCAGACGGAAGGCTGCTGTTAGTGGACCAAGACGGCAGCGAACGACGTTACGCCTTTAAGGAAGTTGAATATATCATTTAAATCGTAAATAATAAATCTGTAAATCGTAAATCAAATGGCAAGATTTAAGAGAATTCTTTTGAAGTTGTCGGGCGAGAGCCTGATGGGAAAGCAGGGTTACGGTATTGACCCAGAGCGTCTGAGCGACTATGCCAACCAGATTAAGGAAGTGGCAGAGATGGGCGTGCAGATTGGTATTGTAATAGGTGGTGGCAACATCTTCCGTGGTCTTTCTGGCAGTCAGAAGGGTTTCGATCGTGTGAAGGGCGATCAGATGGGTATGTGTGCCACAGTCATCAACTCACTGGCTCTGAGTAGTGCCCTGGGTGCTGTTGGTGTGAAGAACAAGGTGATGACAGCCATCCGCATGGAGCCGATAGGTGAGTTCTACACGAAATGGAAGGCTATCGAAGCCATGGAGGCTGGTTATGTGTGCATCTTCTCTGCAGGAACGGGTTCGCCCTATTTCACAACGGATACAGGCTCTTCACTGAGAGGTATCGAGATTGAGGCCGACGTGATGCTGAAGGGTACTCGCGTGGATGGTGTCTATACGGCTGACCCCGAGAAGGATCCTACGGCTACGAAGTTCCAGGATATCACCTATCAGGAGGTGTTGTCACGTGGCTTGAAAGTGATGGATCTGACGGCCATCTGCATGTGCAATGACAATCATCTGCCTATCTATGTCTTCAACATGGATATCGTGGGTAATCTGAAGAAAGTGATGGATGGCGAGCAGATCGGAACGCTCGTACACAGTTAGACTTGCCTGGGGCGAGTCCGTTAACGGACTTCCTCAAATTCTACGTACTCACCGTCGTCGTGAGTGAAGATCTTCTGCTTGTCCTCTCCACGATCGTCGATAATCGTTACACCATCGTCTGTAGTCATTCTGCGGGCGGTGGTTTCTTCTTGGCTGGTTCTGGTCTGGTCAGAACTGTATTGTGACTGCTGTCGACGGTTGTTCTGCTTCTTAGTGCTGCTCTTGAAATAGTCTTCACCAAAAGGATTCTTCTCCTTCTGTTCCTTCCGCTTCATGTTACGATAGTACCTGTCTTCTGCTTCTTCTCTCAGTTTCCTGACATTCTTATACATAAAGTTGATAACTATCATGACAATGATAGCGAGCAGGATAAGTCCGAAAATAATAATGGCAAAAAAGATTTGCATATCAAAGGGTTTTAGTTTGTTTTGCTAGTAACAACTGATAATATCACATACCATGCAATGATGGCAGCGAAGCCACTGACTCCTAAGAACAGCAGCAGGGGTATACATGATAGTATGAATATATATTTGATTTGATTGTCTTTCCATCCCCAATGCTTGAAC
>JAEETB010000363.1 GCA_016286575.1 Prevotella sp. | reverse complement strand
ACACTGCATGTCACCTTGGGTTTTGAACTATCGGCAGTCAATTACGAAACGCTGAAGGATATGCTGATCCCTTATGTGGGGCAGGCTATCAGTGAGATCGTATTCGATGCCACCAATCTGGTGTTCCTATCCAGTAGTGGTATCCGTACCATCTACTTCGCTCAGCGGAATTTAGGCCACGAACCGAAGATCGTGTTTGTGAACTGCCCCGCAGAGATTTACGATACACTCCGGATAACAGGCATCAGCAACTTCATCAGTTTCGTTGAAGACGAGCGCAAGAACGGCCAGTCGGCCGGTGCTGAGGATGTCGATGCCGAGTGGAAGGAAAAGTTCGAGGAGATCAGACAGAAACAACTCGAATACTATTCCGCCAATAACGACGTGGTGGTTTATCAGATGAAATTAGGACAGGAAGAAGATTAAAAACTCAAATAGTATCACTTATGGCAAAACTACAATTAAAATTTCACGACTTATCCACTGAAATAGGACACGCGACCGAAAGGGCGACGATGACGCTTTCAACGGAGAAAGAATCAGCAGTGTTGTTTGGGTATTCCTACTCGCTCAAAAGCTTTAGTATGAAAAAGCAGATGTATCAGCCTTCTGAAGTGACGGTTGATATATCCATAGCCAAAAGTACGGAAAATGACTGGCAACCTATCAACAGATACCTCATCGAATCCATCTTCAAGTACAGAAAGGTCACGCTCAGCTTGATGAGTGCTAAAGGGAATGACGTCGCCGAGGAGATCTTTAATGATTTCTATATACATGAGGTGATTTCTGAATATCTGACCGACGGCATGAACCTGAGGCTGAAGATCTACAGTCTCGACAAGATGCTGACGCTGAAGCAGACCAGCCGCTCGTTTGTAGGGAAGAAGCTTGGAGACGACATCCTGAAAAAGGAAGTGGAGAATTATGTCTTGCCTTACGACAGCAGCGAGAAACTGGCGTACAATACTGAATTCATGAAGAGGCTGAAGTTCAAGAGCCTGGCAGAAGAGCCGAAAGTGTCGGGCATATTGGACAAGGTTAAAGAGCTGACGAACCCAGAGAAGAAAGAGGAGAAGAAGGAAGAGGAGAAGAAAGGACCAAGGATGGTGGAACATATCTTCCCTTATCTGGTACAGTATAACGAGAGTCTCTACGACATGCTGGCTCGCACCACCAACCGCTGGGGCGAATTCATGTACTATGAGGACGGCAAGTTGCAGATAGGTTATAACGATGACGAGAAAACCATCAAGGAAATCAAAAATTACCATAAGATCACTTATTCCAATCAGGATGTGAGCGACACGCTTCTGGAGAAAGTGACGGATGGCAACTACGAGGCGGAGGCTGTTTACGACAAGAACATCTATGACAATCCGGTGCAGAAGTCACCCCGCATTGTCCGTGCTGAGTTGGGTAAGTTTAACGGTCTGGGCGACAAGTACGCCATGAAAAAAATCGCCTCGTTCTTCAATACCGACCAGAACGTCGTCTCCTGGCTTTTCAACACGCTGGTTGATGATGGTGTGAGTGTGCTGCAGGCGATGTCAAGAACCAAAGTAGAGAATGATGGGCTTGACGACAAGTACTTCCCCGGCAAAGGCACGGTCGACCAGTACGGCAAGTATACCTTCACCTTATATGACGATGAGAAGGAGGAGAAAGATGGCTTCAATGAGTTTACCGAAATCAGCACTGTCTATGCCGACAAGAATGAAATCTACGACGCTAAGCGATATGGCACGATTTTCGATCTTGAACAGAGTGTAGGCCGTGACATGGTCTTTATCGACTTTGACACCACCTGGCCTGGGGTTAAGCTGGGTCAGATCATCAAGGTGAATGGCGAGCTCTTTATCGTGGTGGATATCTCTACAGCGTACAAAAACGATCAACTGACGTTCCAGGTAAAGGCCAGCGCCCCCCATCATCAATATGATGATAAAGAGCAAAAGACGCATTATGAATTCTATCCTGCTGTGATCCCTTCAGGCCACGTCAGGTATTCCGGTCCGCAGATGGCCAAGATCAAGGATGCCAGCGACCCCTCATTCAGGAACCGCGTAAGAGTGGCGTTCCCATGGCAGGGCGAAATTGACAAAGTGGATAAGAAAGACGCTACGCCTTGGGTCGTTTTTGCGACTAAAGGCGATGGAAAGCCGACGACGGGCAAGCATAATGAGAAGGACGATGTGATGGTGGGATTCATCGATGGCAATGTCGAGCGCCCCTATGTGATGGGTGCCATGCAGACCAAAGTGCCAGGCAATCCGAACATCAACGTGGATTTCAACACACCGGGAGGCCACTTTATGCGACTGACCGACGGTACTGGTCTCGGATTGATAAAGTTCGTCACTTCGGCCTTATCGCCCCTTTTGGAAACGTTAGTCAATTTCCTTCCTATTGACAAGTTAGGGGGCGCTGCTGATTATTTCAAAAAGGATGCATGGAGCGGAAACAAATACTTCGAAGGAGGCTTCACGCTGAGTGACAATTATGGCATCTATGAGATTTCGGGCTCTACCGATAAGCGTAAAGTCACGATCAGCTCGCCCTGGGGCGATGTCAAGATGGATGCCTTCACAGGCATTACGATCTCTGCCCCCAATGGCGATGTGAAGATCACGGGTAAGAATGTCACGATCGAGGCTGGTAACAACCTGAAGCTTGAGTCGGGCACGAACATCGGCTGGAAACTGGGCAACGACAAGAAGTACGGCAATTTCTCTGCTGCCGCATTGGGACTGACTGTGGCCGGTGCCATTGCCAGCAAGGTGGCAGAAAAGATCAAGCCGCTTGACTTAAAGGTTGTCAGGTCGGTCGTTGAGGTTGTGATGCGTCCGGTAGAGGGTGCGCTGACCGTGAAGTCGAACCGCTTCCTGAAACTGGAGGCTGGCGGGAACGAATGTCAGTATCCCATGTCGGCATATAGCGATAAGAAGAGAGAAGAACTGAAAAAAGAAATGA
>JAEETB010000362.1 GCA_016286575.1 Prevotella sp. | reverse complement strand
GACAGGCCACTCTCTTTCAACAGGATGGCCTCAGCTTCGACAGGAATATCCTGTGGATCCTCATAATAGCAGAGCTGTTCTGAGCTGGCTCCTTGCTTCAGGGCTAAAGCTATCGACGACTCCCTTTGGAGGATACGATAATAGATCCTGGTGCCCTCAGCCTCCAACGGCTTCAGTTTGGCGATGCTCTGTACACCAGTCGTTGCCAGCAGAGAGAGAATGTCGCGAGGTATCTGACTGTAGTCATCGATCCAGGTTATTTCAGAATCGCGCTCAGGATAGATACGTTCGTAACGGATTGTGGGGATATTCAGTGATTCAGCAACCTGAGCGATGGTCTGGTGGAGTTGTGAGGCGAAAGGGTGGGCTGCATCTACGATGAGACGAATATCGTGTTCACGACAGAATGTCTGCATCGCCTCACCATCGAGTGCCCCGTCTATACGTTGCCCATGATGCAGGGTGATGTCTTGTTCTCCCGTCTTCGTGCTGTAATAATAGGTATTGCCACCCTCTTCCAGCACTTCCACAGCCTTGCGGCCCTCAGTCGTTCCTCCGAATATCAGTATCATTTCTATAGTTTTTCTCCGCAATGTGAGCAATAGTGGTCTTCGTCGCGTACCATACTATCACAACGTGGACAGTGCCCGTCCTTTGGTTTTTCTTTCGTCTCGTCAATAATGTTGGCAGTCACAATACCAGTTGGTACGGCAATGATCGTATAACCCAGCAGCATGACGAATGCCGACAGCAAGCGTCCAATAGCTGTAACAGGTGTGATGTCACCATATCCGACGGTGGTCATCGTGACAATGGCCCAATAGACTGATGTGGCCAGATCGGTGAATTGCGTATTGGGCTGACCGTTCTCTACCATAAACATCAGTGTACCCAAGCAGATGTCCAGTATCAGCACAAACAAGAAGTAGACGGAAATCTTCGTGAGACTCTTCTGGAGCGAGTGCATCAGCATATAGCCCTCGTTGATGAAGCTGAACAACTTGAAAATGCGGAAGATGCGGATAAAGCGGAACGAACGCAGCAGAATCATGTATCGTGCGTGAGGCAGGAAATAGGAGAGGTAAGGCGGTAGAATTGACAACAAGTCAATGACGCCAAAGAAACTCAGCACATACTCGCGAGGCTTGGGCGAGCAGTAGACACGGGCAATATACTCGACCGTAAAGAAGAAGGTCAGCAGATATTCCAGTATCTCCAATATTAACTGAAAGGTACGAGCCAACGATGGAATCGTCTCAACGAACGAGATGATGATACTCAGCGAGATAGCTGTCATCAGCGTGAGGTCAAAGACACGTCCAGCAGGACGCTCCGACTCGAACATGATGCTATAGAGTTTCTCTTTCTCAAGCCACTGTGGTTTCTTCATACTTATGGAATTTTACAATTATCAAGCACTTTGTTTTCTTGTCCCTTTGCGAATCATCGTCAGCGCAATCACGCCCGCCAAGACATTGGCCACGAAGGAGGCTGCAATCAGCAGCAAGATGATCATCAGGCCAGTATAAGGCGAAACACCTCCTACCAGCATACCTGCATACAACATCGGCATGACCATCACCAGGGGCTGAGCCATTGATCTTACTTGAGGCAATACACTCTCACGCCATGACAGTTCCTGCTTGTGTGCATCAGGCTGATGCATGCTGCGCAGGTAGTTTATCATCGTCTGGATCATCGAAGCTGTCATACAAGCCATCAGCACAGAATATACAGTCATAAAGACATTGATAGGCAGACATAGCATCGTACTGCCTCCTAAGACGATACTGCCTGCCAGCACCGCAATACTGATGGGCAGCACCATCCTTTTCCACATAAACTGTATAGGATACAACACCCAGCAGATCGACAACAACAGTACCAGCAGATACCAGAGCAGATAAGCCCACCAGGCAAACGTCTTAAAGGCCAACAATACGACGGCACCTACAACGACCATCTGTGCTACCGTCGCTCCGAATATGATCAGCATGCGACGCAGCATTTTCCTGTCGACAAAGGCAAGTGCCAGCATCGCTACGACCACTAAAAACGCTATCAGGGCTGCGCCCCATAAAGAAATCTCAGATACTATCATATATGTTAATCAGATGAGTGAGATGTTATTCATAATCGTCAATGACTGAGTTCATGAAGTCCATCATGGGTTTGGCAGCTCGGAACATACGCTCCATCTCGTCGAGCCATCCATCGCCCTCGAAGAAGGTGTCAGAAACGGCATGCCAACAACAATAGTCCTTCAGACGCAGGTAATTGATGAGCTCAGAGTCCTTAGGGAAGCCTGCAGGACAGGTTTTGAGTTTTGACAGTCCGAAGCCTTGTGGCTGGTCCCAGCTGTCGACGTTCGTAGGCTCCTTGGTACTGCTGGCCTCATCGCTGCCAAAGTATTTCAGGAACTCATCGTTTTCTACGCAGCGCAGCCACTCTGCCGTGTTGCCCATGATTTCATTGCGACACGAGGTGAGGATGTTGGTAGGGAGCCAATAGTTGCCTACAGCCAACAGACAGTGGTCAGGCTCCAGATGCAGGTAATATCCTCCACGAAGTGCCTTTTTGCTTTTGGCGTTGATATAGGCGCCAAAGTGGTTTTTGTAAGGCGACTTGTCAGCTGAGAACCGCGTGTCGCGATAGAAGCGATAGGTGCAGTCCTTTACCTGTACGTGGGCTATCTCAGGATCGAACGTCATGATGCGCTCGATAGCCTGCTGCACCCCACGTTCGAACTCAGCCCGTACAACCTCATAATCTTTCTTATGTTCCTGGAACCACTCACGGTTGTTATTGGCCATCACCTGCCTCAGGAACTTCAAAATGCTCTTCTGATTCATAGTTTATTTTTGCTATACGTTGCAAAGATACACATTTTTTCTTAAGAAACGAACAAATCCACAGTTTTTTAAATACAGAACACCCGCACAGATGGACATTGCCTCGATATAACCTCAATATGACTT
>JAEETB010000361.1 GCA_016286575.1 Prevotella sp. | reverse complement strand
GGTGATTATGAGACGCCTACTGTGATTAATGGCAAGAAAGTGGCTCTGAGCGGGGCTGGTGGTAAGATGGCTACAGCCAAATGCCGTGAGAAGCTGACAGAACTACTCACCTTTATCAAGGCTGACGTGATGGAGCAGCAGACGGGTATCGTACTGAACATGGAGGCATGGACGGAGGGACGCATGATTCTCAGCGATGAGCAGAAAGCAATGCTGAAGGATCAGGTTGAGGCCTTCCTGAAGTTCGTGTGATATTATTTTATAACCAATAAAAAAGAGACTTATGAAAGAATTGAAAGGAACGAAGACCGAGCAGAACCTCAAGGAGGCTTTTGCTGGCGAGAGTATGGCGAGAAACAAGTACACGTATTTTGCTTCGCGCGCCAAGAAGGATGGATTTGTACAGATTGCCTCGATCTTCGAGGAGACAGCTGCCAACGAGAAGGAGCACGCCAAGATGTGGTATAAATACCTGAATGGTGGTAGCGTGAGTGATACCAAGGCGAATCTGGCGGATGCTGCCAATGGCGAGAACTTCGAGTGGACGGACATGTATGCCCGTATGGCCAAGGAGGCTCGCGAGGAGGGCTTTGACGAGATTGCCGAGAAGTTCGAACTCGTAGGCGCTATCGAGAAGCACCATGAGGAGCGTTATCGTAAGTTGCTGAAGAACATCGAGGATGCTGTGGTATTTTCTCGCGAGGGTGATGTCATCTGGCAGTGCAGCAACTGCGGCCATATCGTCATCGGCAAGAAGGCGCCTGAGGTTTGTCCTACCTGTGACCATCCGCAGAGCTACTTCCAGATTAAGGCAGAGAATTACTAATAAGATATCCATTAGAAAAGGTGGAGATACATCGTTGACGGATTGGATGATATAGGATGTTGACTGTGACAATAATCCACGCCATCCGGAGCTGAACGTGGCCATCATGACGAGCCACTATGCTTATTCATGCGGCAACCTGTTGCCTTCGCAGATGAAGGACTACGGCTATTTGATTATTGGTGAGAAATCTGGAGGAGGCACTTGCAGCATCCAACGAATGTGTACGGCCGAGGGCTTTTGCTATCAGCTTTCCTCGGCTCGCGCACGACTTATCAACAAGGACGGTGAAAACATCGACGGCGGCGTAGAGCCTCACATTACCCTTGAGGTGAAGCAGGCCACGGCTAAGGATGATGACGGCGACGATGTGAAGTATTCAGATTTCTCTGCCTTCTATGCCCCCAGTGTGGGAGAGCAGATAGTCAACTGGTATGCTAACAAGTAATAGTGACCATGACAGCGAAGGAGATCATACAACACATGGAGTCGTTGCAGAATGACGAGCAACGGCAGATACTCATGAGGTTCTTTAAGACGGGTCCTGGTGAATACGGCGAGGGTGATGAGTTTCTGGGACTGAAAGTCCCACAGACGCGTGAGGTGGTTAAGGCCGTTCCAAAGGATTTCCCTCTGAGCGAGGTGCCTGAGTTGCTGATGAGCCATTGGCATGAGGTGAGACTCTGTGGGCTGTTGATCCTTGTGGCAAAGTTCGAACGATTAGCGACGAAGAAATTGGAGCGCGATGAGAATGCCATCAAAGGCCGCGACGAGATCCTGACACTTTATCTGCAATACGCTGAGCAGGCGAACAACTGGGATCTCGTTGACCTCTCTGTCCACAAGATTCTCGGCCATTGGCTGCTTTTGCCTACTCATCTGGGGAGTGACAATAAAGACCCTAGAATAAACATTCTCGATTCTTTGGCACAGAGTGATAACCTTTGGAAGCAGCGCATGAGCATTGTATGCTCGTGGAAGACCTCGCAGATGGGCGATCCATCGTGGTGTCTACGCTATGCCGAGATTCATCTGCATCATCCCCACGACCTGATGCACAAGGCCGTGGGTTGGATGCTCCGTGAGATGGGCAAGCGCGTCTCGATGGACCTCCTCCGCGACTTCCTCCGTCAGCACGCCCACGAGATGCCTCGTACGATGCTTCGCTATGCCATTGAAAAGATGCCGGAGCGGGAACGGCAGTATTGGCTGGCTTATGATTAGCGCTGGAGGAAAGTATCGACCTTTGCAGCGGTCTGCTTACCGCTGGCCATAGCGCGGACTACAAGCGATGCACCATTGGCAGAGTCGCCACAGACGAAGACATTCTTGGGATACTCAGGATGCTCAGGCTTGAGGAATCCCATGGCCAGCAATACGAGTTCTGCCTTGATGATTTCAGGCTTGCCCTTTTCTACCATGATAGGACGACCACCATTGGGATTGGGTTCCCAGTCGATTTCCTGTACCTTTACGCCAGTCAGTTTGCCATCTTTACCCAAGAACTCCAGGGTGTTGATGTTCCAACGACGTGTACAACCTTCTTCATGTGAAGACGTGGTCTTGAGGGTGCGAGGCCAGTTGGGCCAAGGATTCTGAGGATCTTCTGGACCTTCCACGGGCTTAGGCATAATCTCAATCTGAGTAACACTCTTGCAGCCCTGACGATGGGCCGTACCGATACAGTCGCTACCCGTATCGCCACCACCAATCACGAGGACATCCTTACCTTTGGCAGTGATACGTTCGTCCTTGTTAAATTCCATACCAGCCAGGACACGGTTCTGCTGAGAGAGCAGTTCGAGGGCGAAGTGAACACCCTTCAGTTCTCGGCCTGGAGCTTTGAGATCGCGGGCAGTTGGAGTACCAGTTGAGATAACGACTGCGTCGTAATCCGAGGTGAGAGGTGAAAGGTCAGAGGTTAGAGATATCTCAGCTCCGTATTTGAACTCGATGCCTTCCTGCTCCATCAGGGCGATGCGGCGGTCGATGATGGCCTTATTCAGTTTGAAGTTGGGGATACCATAGCGGAGCAAACCACCTGCGGCTTCGTTCTTCTCGAAGACAGTTACCTGATAGCCCATGAGGTTCAGGTCGTTGGCAGCAGCTAAACCAGCAGGGCCGGCACCAATCACAGCCACCTTCTTGCCATTACGCTGGATGTC
>JAEETB010000047.1 GCA_016286575.1 Prevotella sp. | reverse complement strand
GGCATACGCGTGTACTTAGAAGCGAGATACATGGATATCTGGCGCACCTGTACATAATTGCGCTTACGGCTCTTGCTGAACACACTCTGCTGGCTGATGCCGTAGTGATGGCACACCTTCTCGAGGATATCGTCGATGGTAAGAGGATGATTGTCGACCTTCACGGCGCGCTTGATGACGCGCTCGGCCAGTTTCATATCGATATTCGTGTTATAGACAATCGAATAGGCCATCAGTGAGTTAACCACACCCTCCAAGTCGCGCACACTACCGTTAGCTGTGTCAGCAATAAACTGGATGACATCTGCAGGAATCTTCAGACCATCACGACGACACTTGGCATTGAGGATATCGATGCACAACTGGGTGTTAGGCTTCTCGAGCTCAGCAATCAGTCCACAGGAGAAACGGGTGAGCATACGGTCCTGCAACCACTTGAGATCGACAGGAGGACGATCGCTCGCCAGGATTATCTGCTTCCCAAGACGGAACAGATGGTCGAAGATATGGAAGAAAGTGGCAACAGTCTTCTCGGCAGTAGCCCACTCCTGAACATCGTCGACAATCAGCATGTCGATCGTCTGGTAGAAATTGATAAAATCGTTGACCGTGTTCTGACGACTGGCATCTGTAAACTGCACTTGGAACAGACGGGCTGAGACGTAGAGCACACGTTTCTGTGGGTAAGTCTCTTTGCAACGGAGACCTATAGCATTAATAAGGTGTGTCTTACCACAACCAGAGGGGCCATAGACGAAGAAGGGATTGAAAGTTGACTTGCCTGGATGCTCTGCGATAGACAGACCAACGGTACGTGGCAGCTTGTTACTGTCGCCCTCGATAAACGACTGGAACGTCTTCTTGGGATCGAGCTGGGGATTCAACTGCTGGGGAGTGGCTGCATCGAGGACTGAAGGTCCTTGGTTAGCACGATCACTAACTGGCATCTCCTCGATATTGAGACCAAGACCTTCACTCTCCACATCCGTTGTGGTGTTATTGGTCTTATCAGTGAGAATCCTGTAACGAAGAGAGACATTAGGACCGAATACGCGCAGGATAACCTTACTTAATAGTCCCACGTAGTACTGCTCCAAGTACTCGTAGATGTACGGACTTGGAACTTGCACCAAGAGATCGTTCTCGGCTTCGGAGTAGGACTCGAAGACGAGTGGTGCAAACCACGTTTTAAACTGCTGCTCTGACACATTGGCCTTAATCAGACGAAGGCAGTCGTCCCAGAGCGCCTGATGACTATTATTCATTCGGCGATGTCGTTATTCTATTAAATTTTGTTGTTACAAGACTTAGGCTTGTCGATTTTAATTGTGGTGCAAAGTTCGGCATTTTTTTTCAAACCACCAAATGTCAGAAAACGTCGGTTGTGTGTACATTCTTTCGTAACTTACTATCTTATGGGCACTTATAGTGTTTCACGGGTTATCATGACGAAAATGTCTCTTGCAGAAATAAAACCATTTAAGAATCAACCACTTAGCATCAACACCGAGTCAACACATCATACAAAAATACTCCGAATACCCATATTCTATAGGGAAAGTCCGAACCTTATCAAAGCACTTCTCTCACTTCGTGTTATTTAGACAATTTTTAAATTACTTCTGTTTCTTCCCAAATAATGAGATATGAACATAGCGTCCTGGATGGGCCTTGAGGTCGATAATCAGCGAGTCGAGATGGGCCGATGTAGAGTTCAGATGGTCGTAGATACTGGGATCTGTCAAGAACTTGCCCACGGTACCCTCTTTGCTGTTTAATTTTGCTGTAAGTGCTTGAACATTCTGCAGTGTAGCATCCACCTTGGCCATCGTTGTGACAAAATCAATGGCATTGAGAGTTTGTGTCAGGGTGTCGATATTGGTAAGCACACCATCTGCTGTGGTAAGCATGTGAGGAAGCTGATGGTTCAGTGATGCAGAGATCATTGTCATGTCCTTCGACACTTTCGTGAGATCAGCCGTCATCCTCTCGATATTGTCAAGAGAGTTACTGAGCGATGGATCAGACAACAACATATTGACATTATAGAGAATGGAATCGAGCTTCGGCAGGGCCTTCTCCAAATGTGGAAGGAGTTTCTCGACTTTTCCGAAAGCCCCGTCCTGCAGTCCACCGTTTATGGTGTCGCCAGGTTCCATAACATCGTCAAAGTCAGGTCCGAACTTCACTTCGAGCTTGATGTTACCCAACAGGTCACTGGCAATCTCAGCATAGCTACCTTTGGGAATCTGCATCTTGTTGTCGATACCAAGCTCGGCCACAATTTCACCATTATGCTCGTAATCGTAGATGATGCGCTCTACCACACCTATGCGGTATCCATTGGCATAGATAGGACTCGAAGATGAAAGGCCGCTGATATCATCGAACTTCACATAGTAATGGTTATCCGACGAGAACAGGGTCAGTCCCTTCAGGAATTGAAGGCCGAAATAGAGAACGACAATTCCGACGATGGCTACCAATGCGATTTGGATTTCTTTTGCATACTTCCTCATAATATCTGCAATTATTTGATTCCTTTATTCTTCTTAAACTCACGAATGGCCTCATTCACATCGACGCGCTGTCCATCTTTAAAGGCAATAATGAACGCCTCAGGGAACTTGTCGATGATGCTACGGCGCAGACGGTAGATCTCATTATAGTTGGTCGATTCACCCACCGTATACTTAAAGACATTACCCTCCTGATAGCTGCCTACACCCGCAAGACCTTTAAAACGGGGATCGGTAGACTTCAAGCGCGAAGAACTGACCAGCACCTGTACCTTGAACACAGGCTCTGATACTTGCGGCTTTTCGACTGCTTCAGGCTGCTGGGGAGCCACGGGCGCCACCACAAGCTGTTCTTCAACAGCTGGGCGTTCTGGCGCAGGAGTGGGGGCTGGTGCAGGAGCGGATTCAGGCACCGGAGTGGGTTCTGGTACAGGAACAGATTCTGGTGCCAGTTCAACGACTGGTTCCTGCGGAGTCATCACTGGAGCCAGCACAATCGGATCCTCTACGGGTGGCGTTTCAGGCTCCTTCACCTTCGTCTTCTTGGAACGCTTCACCTTCACCTGATCCTGCGGAATCAGATTGGGGATGTTTGCCTCATTGCTGGAAGGCTCGGGCTGATAGGGAATGGTGATCTTATGACCACTGTGCTTCTTGTAATAAGCCAGGAAAGCATTGAAGATACCACGGGCATACTGGCCCTCAGCAGCTTTGGAGTTCATATAGTTCTCCTCGTCGCGTGTAGAGATGAAACCAAGCTCTATCAGACAACCAGGCATAGAGGAGAGACGGAGTACGGCCAGGTTATCCTGCTGGGCACCCATATCCTGACGACCTGTTGCCTGACAGACATAACGCTGCATATATTTCGCCAGTTCGACACTGTTCTCCATATTCTTATCTTGGATGAACTCAAACATGATGTTGCTCTCAGGCGAATTAGGATCGTAGCCCTGATAAGTCTGTTTGTAGTCCTTCTCCAACAGGATTACAGCATTCTCACGCTTAGCCACTTCCAGATTCTGCTCTACACCGTTTCGCTTACCAGTACGTTTGCTCGTACCGAGGGTATAGGTCTGGAAACCTCGGGCAATCCTGCCTCTGGGCACAGCGTTGATATGAACGGAAATAAAAAGGTCGGCTTTATTGTTGTTGGCAATCTCAGCACGACGGTAAAGCTCCACGAAACGGTCTGTCTTACGGGTATAGATCACCTTTACATCTGGACAGTTGCGCTCGACCATCTGTCCGAAAGCGAGGGCGAACTTCAGCGTCAGGTTCTTCTCCTTCGAAATGGCTCCGATGGCACCTGCATCATTTCCACCGTGTCCAGGATCGATGACCAGCGTGAACTTCTTATTGGCTCCATAGACCATCATGGTTCCACAGAGCAACAATAAACTGAATATATATCTAAAACTTTTCACTATTCACTATCACTTTTTCACTATTCACTTCTCGAAGTGCATCTCCACACCAGCCCCTTTACAGTCGGCTCCCATGGGAGGATTCTGCTTCGTCAGCGTGAGGTCAATGGAAAGAGCCTCAGGAAAGGTCTTCGCAATGGCCTGAGCGATACGTCCTGCCACATGTTCGAGCAGTGATGAGGGCTGCTGCATCTCTCGTTCAACAAGGGCATAGAGCGAGGCATAATTGAGCGTATCGTCCACCCGATCAGAGGTCATGGCCTGAGCCAAAGGATAGCCTACCCTGAGGTCTACCACAAAGTTGCCTCCCACCAGTCGTTCCTGTGGGAGCACCCCATGAAAGGCGTGAAAACGCAAGTCGCGCAACAAGATATACCCTTTGTCAAATCTCATCAACGAAGAAATATTACTTACTCAGCTGAATCATTCATGTAGTCATCATCATGCACGCCTGGGAGATACTTCTTCAAGGCACGCTCCACACCCGTTTTCCAAGTGTTGATGCTTTCATCCTTCAGCGAGAGTGAGCCTACAAGCTTGATCACATGCTCGAGAGGCATACGGTATCGCAGCACACCCGAGATCAGCTTAGCATAGTTCCAATATTCTGGATTGAACTTCTCCGAGAGCCCCTCGACGGTAGTCTTGTAGCCACGTTTGTTCTCGAACTGGAAATCGTAGCGCTTCGTGCCGTCAAGATTTACCTGCTTGATAATCTTACCATGAACGACATTCTTGGGCAGGATGATTCCTTCCTCATCGTCCTGGAGACCCGTGAAGATCTCATAAGGATAGCCATCGAGCAGTCCGACAAGTGCCACCCACTTCTCTTTATTGTTCTGGAAACGCACTACATCGCACTCCAGCGTCTGAGGTCTTACCTCGGTAATCTCAGGAATCACGGTCATCAGATTCTCCTCCAACACCGTTGCGATCTGTTCCTCTGTGAGTGGTGCATTCTGTTTCTGACCAGCCTGTGCCAACTCATGCGCCACGCGCTTCAATGTCTCTCTACGAACGTCTTCTTCCATAATCTGACTCATTTTGGGTGCAAAGTTACGAAAAATCGAGCGCAAAATAAAAGAATTCATTCTTTTTTTTGCCGAGATGGCATAACTTCGCGATTTTAATTGCAAAGTTACTGAATAATTAAGAATTATTCGTATCTTTGCAGAAAAATCATCATTATGGAATCTATTCTAACCCGAAGAACCATCCGGAAGTATGCTGACAAAGCTGTCAGCGATGAACTACTGAACCGTCTGATGACAGAGGCTGCGCGCACCCAGACGATGGGGAATCTGCAGCTTTACAGCGTCATCGTCACCCGTAGCGACGAGATGAAGGCCAGACTCTCGCCCGCTCACTTCAATCAGCCCATGGTGAAAGAGGCACCCGTCGTGCTCACCATCTGTGCCGATTTCAACCGCACCAGTTTCTGGGCCAAATGTCGCAAGGCAGAACCCGGCTACGACAATTTCCTGTCGTTTATCAACGCTGCTACTGACGCCTTGCTCTACACGCAGACACTCTGCAACCTCATGGATGAAGAGGGACTGGGCTACTGCTATCTGGGTACCACCGTCTATCAGCCACAACAGATTATCGATATCCTGCAACTGCCCAAGCTCGTGATGCCAGTTGCCACACTCACCGTTGGCTGGCCCGCTGAAGAGCCTCCCCTCTCCGACCGTCTGCCCTTGGAGAGTTTTGTACATCAGGAGACCTACCACGACTATTTAAGCATGGACATCGACACCTATTATAAATATAAAGAGGAACTGGAGGAGAACCGCCACTTTGTCGAGATCAACCAAAAAGAGACCCTCGCTCAGGTGTTCACCGACATCCGCTACACCCGTAAGGACAACGAGGCGATGTCGAAAGAACTGTTCGCCACACTCGTCCGCCAAGGCTTCCTACCTCATACGATATTATTGGGACATATATAAACGAATAATCCCCGCCAGCTGGCGGGGATTATTCGTTTACTCCACTACGATGGGCTTGTACTTCGGCACAAGGGTCTTCATGATGCACCAGCCGATGAGATAAGCCACGGCACAGATACAGAAGACCACCATGTAGGCAGCAGGCTTGCCCTCGAATCCGAAGAACGAGAAGGCGCTGCCCTGAGCGGCTGCCCAGGTAAAGAACTCACCAGAGCCCATATTGATGGCCATCGAACCGAAGCCACCCGTCATCGTACCCAGACCTACGATCGTACCAATGGTCGACTTGGGGAACATGTCACCGATCGTAGAGAAGAGGTTGGCACTCCAAGCCTGATGACCTGCACCAAGCAGACCAATCAGGATAGCCGGCCACCAAGGGCTGTAGGCACCCATAGGCTGAGCCAGCAGACCCAGCACGGGGAAGCAGGCGAAAATCAGCATGGCACGCATACGACCCAGATAAGGATTCATACCACGCTTCTCGACGAAATACTTCGGCAGATAGCCACCTCCGATGGAAAGTACCGTTACGATGAAATAAAGTGTGAAGATCAGCAGGATACCCATCGTGGAGTCCGAGGTATAGCCGTACTGGTCGGAGAAGTAGGCTGGTGCCCAGAAGAGGAAGAACCACCACACACCGTCGGTCATGAACTTACCCACGAGGAAAGCCCATGTCTGCTTATAGGAGAAGCACTTGAAGAACGGAATGGCCTTCTCCTCCTTGACGGCTTCGCGATTCTGCACCTCAGCGATGTCGATGTCCTGCTCGATATAGTTAAGCTCAGCCTGGTTCACACGCTTGTTCTTACGGGGCTTCTCATAGAGCCATAGCCACAGGCCCATCCAGACGTAGCCCAGTACACCAATGATGATAAAGGCCATCTCCCAGCCCCAGGCACGTGCCAAGAGGGGAATCGTAGCAGGAGCGGCAAGCGCACCTACAGAGGCACCACTATTAAAGATCGAGGTAGAGAAGGCACGGTCCTTGGCTGGGAAATATTCTGCCGTAGCCTTGATGGCAGCCGGGAAGTTGCCTGCTTCACCGACAGCCAGAATCAGACGACAGCTCAGGAAGAGCCATACAGAGATCGTGGCAATCGCAATGGCTGCATCACTGCCGGCCTCAACAGCACGGAGGGCTGCAATAGAGTCGTACCCCTCGAGATTCATCGCTACCCAACCGCATCCAGCGTGCAGCACGGCACCTGTAGACCATACAAAGATGGCGATGAGATAACCTTTCTTGGTGCCCATCCAGTCGATAAACTTACCGGCGAAGAGATTGGCAATAGCATAGAAGAGGGAGAACATACCGGTGATGAAGCCATAGTTGGCGTCAGTCCAGTGGAAGTCGACTGCGATAAAGTCCTTCCATGTAAGCGACAAGACCTGACGGTCCATATAGTTAACGGTGGTTGCCAGGAAGAGCAATCCACAGATGACCCAGCGGAAGTTGGACATCTTTGTAGTCTGTACAGGAGCCATTATATTTACGATTTACTTATTGACGATTTGCGATGTATTACCTGATGTCGATGACGGGGATATTGTCCTTGTCGTTATAGTAGAGGTTCTCTCCGGCCATACCCCAGATGAAGGTATAGTAGTAAGTTCCCGCAGCAGCGTGCATCGACCACTCGGGCGACATGATGGCCTGCTCGTTGTGCAGCCATACGTTGCGACTCTCCTGAGGCTGACCCATCACGTGAGAGATGGTCTGACCCTCGGGCAGATTGAAATAGTAGTATGCCTCGATGCGGCGACCGTGTGTGTGAGGCGGCATCGTGTTCCATACGGCACCTGGATTCAGCTGGGTCAGTCCGAGCTGCAACTGGCAGGGACCCTCCTCCAGTACATCGTTCACGATCAGCTTATACACCGTGCGGTTGTTGGCTTCCTCTACGGTTCCCACGGGTCCCCAGACAGCAGCCTTCAGCGAACCGCCACGACCGTCGAGGGTGATCCACTGGGTCTTATAGTGCTGGTGAGCCGTTGCTGAGTTCAGGTAGAACTTGGCTGGATTCTTAGGATCCTTCGAACGGAACTGCACCTTCTTGTTCACATCCTGGTTCTTGCCGATGTGACCACGTCCGATATAGAGTGCCTCCTTGGGAGACAGCGCGTACTCCTTGCCGTCGACGATTACCACACCGTCGCCTCCGCCGCAGTTCACCACGCCGAGCTCACGGTTATACATGAAGTACTTCTCCTTGATGGTGTTGTCCACATCGAGACCCAGCTCCCAGAAGTTCTCCAGTGTCAGGGTCGTGTTCACGGGCATCGCACCGCCGAAGATGAAACGGTCGTAGTGCGAGTAAGTGAGCAGGATCGAGTCGGCCTCCATCACCTTCTCCATCACAAAGCGTTCACGGAGCAGCTTTGTGTCGTAGTGTTTCACGTCTTCAGGATGGCAGGCTGTCTGGAATTTCACGTGCTGCGCACCTACAAACCTGTCGGCTTCCTGTGCATTCGCTACAGTCAGCGAGAGGGCCATCGCCCCCACAATAGTCAGAATCGTTTTCTTCATTTTATATACTATTTAAAATAATACTCTATATATTTGGCACGGATTAACACAGATTGACACGGCTATATATTTTTGGGGCACAGGATTAAAAGCCGTGATAATCCGTATTAATCCGTGCCTGCTTTTTGCTCAGTCCTGTTAGTCCTGTTGTCCGTTGCTTTTCTTTTCATCTGCCACGATGAGCTTTCTGTTCCAGAACATCATGCCGATGGTGATCAGCGTCAGGATGCCGGCACCGACATATGCCAGATTGTTCACGCACTTATAGATGACCCACCCGAAGAGGCTCGATGCGAAGTCGATGGCACCGGCCTGGAATCCTTCGGGGATACGGGCGGCAGGATCCTGCGTCTGAGCATACACCGTCTGGGCGGCCTGAGTGAACGCGGGGGCCATGTCGGTCACAAACCACAGGCCGATGCCGACGGTGACGATACCCACGATCAGCGTCTTCACCACATTACCCTTTGTATAGGGCAGCACCATCACGAACACATAGAACATGCCGGCGAGCGAGGCCAGCGGCAGGAACTCGTTGCCGGGCAGGGCCACGGCCATCAGCAGCGCTAGCGGAATCAGGATGAGCGAGGCCACGAGCGTCGTCGGGTGACCGATCACCAGCGCGGGCGACATGCCAATATACACCTTCTTGCCGGCCCACTTCTTCTGAACCACCTCCTGCGTCTTCTCGGCGATCGGCTTCAGACCGTCGATGAACAGCTTCGTGATACGCGGGATCAGCTCCATCACGGCGCCCATCGTCACACCGAGGAAGAGCACCTTCTTGATGTCGAGCTGGGCCACGGCACCGATCAGGGCCCCGACAATCACACCCAGCACGATGGGTTCACCGAGCACGCCGAACTTCTTCTTCAGTCCCTCGGCATCGATGTCAAGCCTCGAGAAGCCAGGGATCCTGTCGAGCAGCCAGTTGATGCCGATGGCAAACGCAGTGAAGCTCTGGCAGAACGGCTGCGGGATTGAGATACCGTCCATATCGTCGTAGTAACCTTGGAACTTCGAGGCCGTCAGGTCGGCCATCACCAGCGTGATGATGTAACAGACGATGGCGGCGAAGTAGCCCCATGCCAGACTCTGGTCCATCACGAAATAGGCCACCGCGCCGATGAAGGCGAAGTGCCAGTAGTTCCACAGGTCGATGTTCACCGTGCGCGTACATTTCGTGATGAGCATCAGGAAGTTCACGCCCAGGCAGATGGGGATGATCAGCGCGCCCACGGCCGTGTTGTAGGCCACGGCGGCGGCGGCCGGCCAGCCCATGTCGAACACGCCGAGCTGCAGGTTGTACAGGCGCGAGATCTCACTCAGCGGACTGCCGAAATTGTTCGTCAGCAGGGCCGTCACGATACCGAGACCCACGAAACCGACACCTACGTAGAGTCCCGACTTGAGCGACTTTCCGAACTTCATGCCGATGCACAGGCCGATGATGGTGAAGAGGATCGGCATCATCACCGATGCACCCAGACTGATAATGTAACTGAATACTTGTTCCATTTGTTTTATATCTTAGCTTGTTTGTTTGCAGTCGAATCTGCATGCAAAGGTACAAAAAAAAAAGCGAAACGCCGTGCATTTCGCTCTCTTTTTTTACGTTATCGTTTGCAAAGGCCCTCTCGACGGGGTTCAAGGCTCACTCAGCATGAACTCAACCAAGCTCATGTTACTCTCCATACCATCTCCTACCTACCTCCGTTCTATTCCTATAGTAGCCTCAGTGTACCTTCAATGTTCCTCCTATCGTTGTCCGCTATTTGTCCGGTACATGTCCGGTATATGTTCGGTCAAAAAGCGGACATGTACCGGACATATACCGGACATGAATAGGAGTTACTCCCTTATTGATACTTTATTGCCTTGGGGTTACATATTGGATAGATGGGAGTCCGTTCCTTGTCGGGCATGAGGTGGACTTGGCACGGACTCAGACGGTTCTCAATGAGTCCTCGCTCACTCAGAGTCCTCATTGAGCTACGCCGGACGGTCAATCCTGGAAATAGACACGCTTGACGCGGTTGGAGACACCCGTGAGGACCTCGTAGGGGATCGTGTCGAGCTCATCGCTGAGCTGGGTGACGGGCAGATGCTCGCCGAAGATCTCCACCTGGTCGCCCTCCTTACAGGGGATGTCGGTGACATCGATCATCGCCACATCCATACAGATGTTACCCACGTACTCGGCCTTCTGCCCGTTCACCAGACAGTAACCGTGGCGGTTGCCCAGATGACGGTTGAGTCCGTCGGCATAGCCAATGGGGATAGCGGCAATGACGGAATTGCGCTTGATCTTGCCCTTGCGGCTGTAGCCGACCGTCTCGCCCTTTGGCACATGACGCAGCTGGAGGATGGTGGTCTTCAGCGTCGACACGGTATGGAGGATGCGATTATCGCGGGGATCGACACCGTAGAGGCCGATGCCGAGGCGGCACATATCCATCTGGCGCTCGGGGAAGTGCTCGATGCCGGCAGAGTTGTCCATGTGGCGCAGGATATGGTGAGGGAAGGCCGACTGGAGTTTCCGGCTGCCCTCCTCGAAGAGCGCGAACTGACGGGCAGAGAAGTCATCGAAGCCATCGCTATCGGAGCCTACGAAATGACTGAACACGGAGCGTGGGATGATGGCCTGCTGGTGTACCAGATGGTCGATAAGCTCGTCAATGTCCTCCACCGGGTCGAAGCCGAGACGGTGCATGCCCGTATCGAACTTGATATGTACCGGCCAGCCAGTGATACCCTCCTTGCGGGCGGCCTTGATCAGCGCTTCCATCAGCCGGAAGGAGTAGACCTCGGGCTCCAGCTCATAGTCGAACATCGTCTTGAAGGCGGTCATCTCGGGATTCATGATCATGATGTTGGCAGTGATGCCGGCCTTACGAAGCGTCACACCCTCATCAGCCACAGCCACAGCGAGGTAGTCGACACGCTGGTCCTGCAGCGTCTTGGCAATCTCGACAGCGCCTGCGCCGTAGGCATCGGCCTTGATCATGCACACCATCTTCGTCTCGGACTTCAGGAACGAGCGATAGTAGTTTAGGTTCTCCACAACGGAGTTGAGGTTCACCTCAAGGATGGTCTCATGCACCTTCTGCTCCAGCTGCTCCGTAATCTGGTCGAAACCAAACGAGCGGGATCCCTTCAGCAGGATCAGTTCATCGCGCAGGGTGGCAAAGGCCTCGCTGGAGAGGAAATGGGGCACATCGGCAAAGAACAACTTGTCGGCTATCTGGATCTTGTCAGCCTGGGCGGCCAGCTCAGAGCCGATGCCGATAAACTTGTCGATGCCACGCTTCACGGCCAGGTCAGACACCTGGGCATAGAGCGCCTCGGGCGATGTGCCGGTCTGGAAAATGTCGCTGAGGATGAGCGTCTTCTTCGCAGCCTCACGGCGGTTCATGAAGTCGAGCGCGATGTCGAGGGAGTTGACATCGGAGTTATAGGAGTCGTTGATCAGCACGCAGCCGCGCTGACCCTCCTTCACCTCGAGGCGCATGGCGACGGGTTCCAATCGGGGCATACGGTCTGCCAGCTGGGCCGGAGTGAGTCCCATGTAGAGGGCCACGGCGGCACAGGTAATGACGTCCTCGACACTGGCCTCGTCGATAAAAGGTATCTCGAAGCAGTTCTCCTCGTCCTTCCAGATATAGGTGATCCTTGTGGAATGTGGAAGGCTGGTTGTGCTCTTCACGAAGAGGGCGGCCTGCTCGTCGCACTGCGACCAGGCAATCTTCTCGCCCTTGTACTGCATACGACGGATACAACGGCTGACAGTATCGTTATCCGAGCAATAGACCATCGCCTCAGTATCGTGCATCAGCTCGAGTTTCTCCATACATTTCTCTTCCATCGAACGGAAATTCTCCTGATGGGCTGTTCCCAGCGAGGTAAACACGCCGATAGTGGGCTGAATGATGTCGCGCAAGGCAAACATCTCACCAGGCTGACTGATACCGGCCTCGAAAATGCCCACTTCGGTCTGCTCGTTCAGCAGCCATACGGAAAGGGGCACACCTATCTGGGAGTTATAGCTACGGGGCGAACGGACTATCTTCTGCGAAGGGAGGAGCAACTGATAGAGCCACTCCTTGACCATCGTCTTGCCATTGGAGCCGGTGATACCGATGATGGGCACATCGAACTCATCGCGATGACGCTCGGCCAAACGCTGAAGGGCTGCCAAAGGCGAAGGCACAATCAGGAAATTGGCACCAGGGAGGAAATCATCATATCCCTTGGCCTCGACCACGAAGTTACGCACACCTCGACGGTAGAGGTCGGCAATATAACGATGGCCGTCATTACGTGCAGAACGCAAGGCGAAGAACAATGTCTCCTCAGGAAAACACAATGAACGGCTGTCAGTCAACAGCCAGCCGATCTGCGCATCGGTCTCTCCGATACGACGGGCGCCAATAAGGGTCGTTACTTTCTCAATACTGTATTTCATACTGCAAAGATAGGATATTTTTTTTGCAATTCCGCAACTTTTAACATAGTTTTATCCATGAAAGCCCGATAATCTTCAGATGCGGGGTCGAAAGGCTTATGTGCAAGCGCTGCTTTCAGCGGAGCCCACTCTTTGAGGAAGGTCTTGGCCTCATCGCTCAGATAGGCTTCCGAGAAACGCTGCCAGATATACTCCACTGCCTGGGAAGAGGGATGCAACATGTCGTCCTGAAAGAACCGGTAGTCGCGTAATTCGTCATTGAGGATTTCGTAGGCGGGGAAGTAGTTGACAGTGGACAATTTATCTATAGCAAGCAGCAGCGTGGCTTTTGAGAGCTGCGAGCCGTGATAGCCGTATTTGCGATAACGAATAGGGCTGACGGTGAGAACGATATGTACATCAGGATCCTTCTCGCGGAGGATATTAATGGCCTGCTGCAGATAGTCGGCACACTGATCTACCGTCAGCTCTTCTTCATCGAACAAGGCTGCGGGGCGTTTCTGGCAATTATCGACAATCTCGCCTGTTTCCTTCAGGCGATAGGCGTGATTGGTGCCCAGGGTGAGGAAGACGGTCGTGAATCGTGGATATTGATCAGTGAATAGTTTCTCAATAGTGTGAAGGATGGAGGCTGGATTGTACATCACGCCGAAAGGGTTCACCATAGTACGGAACTTCTCCTCCTGAAAGCGCTTCCCTATCTCAGTAGCGAAGCATGATCCTACGAAGAGCATCTCCTCGCATGGGCCTATCTCAAAGTCTGGCTTCTCAATATCGACAATCGTCCTGAATTCCACAACTCTAAACTATAAACTGTAAACTGTAAGCAATCAGCTCCTACTGATCTGCAGTCCTGTCGTGGAGAGTGTCATCTCCACGAAACGGGCGTTCTTATTGGGACTATGTGTATTCAGCATCTGCTTGATGCGGGCTGCGGCCTCAGGATCCTTGGCTATCATATAGAGATAGCCGCCACCGCCAGCACCAGGCAACTTATAACTGAGACATAGGTCATCGACGAGATCCGTCAATGCTCTGACGGCTGGTGGATTCGTTCCACTATCGAGCTGCTGGTTCTGCTCCCAAGTACGACGCATGAGCAAGCCCATCCGCATGAAGTCATTCTGTTGGATAGTCTCATACATCTCCATCGTGTGCTCCTTCATCTCTCGCAACAAAGCCAACTCATCGCCATGATTCAGAAACATCCTACGGACAATCTCGGCCAAGATCTGTTTGGCTGTGCGCGTGATGCCCGTGTAATACAACAAATGACAGGAGCGGTATTCGGGTTGGAGCCACAGATCGTTGGGCAGCCATCTTACCTGAGGACTCTGATCGAATCCCCTACCCGTCCGCAAGAGTTTCACGCCACCTAAGACACCACCGAACTGATCCTGCCATCCGCCACCGGTTGTCAACATCTGTTCGAGCATCAGCGTGCGGTGTCCTATCTCATTCTTATCCCAACCCAAGCCGCAGAAATCATTAAGGGCACCCAATACCGTTGCAGCAAGGATGCTCGAGGTGCCCAGCCCGCTACCTGCAGGAATGGCTGACAGCAGCGTAAGTTCGATACCACTGCCAAAGGCTTCCAACTGGGACTTCAGTGATGCATACTGAGCATCACCGAATCCGGCCAATACCAAAGCGGCCTTCGGGATGGAGAAGGGCGAGCCGACATGCATGAAATCCGTCAACTGTTCAAAGGTTTCCACCACTTCCATCGCTCCAAGGTCGATACTGCGTAACACGATACGCAGTTCCTTCGAGGGGCGCACATATGTCTGCAACGGGGGCTGACCGTTCAGTTCAATCGCGAGATTGATGACGCTGCCACCTTCCATCAGACAGTATGGCGGTGTGTCAGTCCATCCGCCGGCAATATCAATACGCACAGGCGAACGTCCCCACACGATCTGGTCATCTGCGACAGAGCTCACGGGGACAGGTCCGCCTGAGTTCAGTCGGAAACCCATCGAATCTGTCCCCGTGAGTTCCTGGCGCAAAAGGGCAAAGGCCCGCTCACTATCCCCACGGAACATGGCATCATGGATACGTGTCATCGACGGCGCATCTTCAG
>JAEETB010000360.1 GCA_016286575.1 Prevotella sp. | reverse complement strand
GGCTTCATTCGTGCTATGCATTTGGTGCTACGTTCTTCCGTTCGAATAAGTACAACTGGGTGGCAACGACCATCGTTATTATCCTGATCACTATTGTTCAACTGGCAATCTTCCCTGATAGTAAAGAGCTCGTTAACAGAATGCCGACTTTCATGGAGGTCTTGATCGCAGTGGTATGGATTATCGTGAATTTCTGGTTGTCATACAAACTTTTCTGCCGTCGGCAGGTCATTGGTAAATTTATAAATGTGTAATGATATGAATAGTTTTAGTTTCAATAGATTCGGTAAGACGCTACGTTGGTATCTGGGCGTAAATGCTCGCACGCTGCTGATGTGGATGGCAGGCATCAGTATGGGC
This sequence comes from Prevotella sp., assembly GCA_016286575.1. Taxonomy (GTDB): domain Bacteria; phylum Bacteroidota; class Bacteroidia; order Bacteroidales; family Bacteroidaceae; genus Prevotella. Next base: position 2,642 of record JAEETB010000360.1, on the reverse strand, counting down.
ACGTTCCTCCTGGAACTGATGATGAGCTGGGGCTCAAATTCAAAGGAAATAATACCCTTATTCTTCACAGCTGCCTTGCTGATTACCTATGGTATATGCATCAGCACGATATTCTATGGTCTGAATAAGAAAGTGAAGTGCGAGGCCTTCCTGATGTTGCCTGCCTCTCATCTGGAGAAGTTCCTGACGGCAGTGATCTATGTGACGTTTATCTGTGGTATCTGCCTTTTCCTGTCGTTCGCTATCGGCGATTCATTGAGGATGGTATTCCGCAGTCTGGTTTTTGGTGATGAGTGGGTGTCGGCTGTTCCCAAAGTGCTGGAGGGTTACATTCCCCATACCATAATTAGTGACGATAAGCATGTCTATTCCTTGTCCTTTAGGGTGATGAATCTGTTTGTAGGTTACAGCTTCATGTTGTGGTTTCATTCGCTCTATACGCTGGGTGGCACGTTCTTTCGTAAGTATGCGTTTGTTGCAGCAAGTGTGGTGCTGATTCTCGGTCTCTCCTTGTTGTCATGGTGCTTGAACTATTTCGAAGTTTCGATGTTCGTTTCTCAGTGGGATGGCGATGCTTATGTCTCAGAGGAAGTGGGTACTATGGCCTATGTGCTCGCCATCGTGATGCCCCTGCTCTCTATCTTCAACTATTGGGCTTCGTTCCATATCTTCAAAGGTTTTCAGTTAATCAATAATAAGTGGACTAATTATGACATTCTCAAACGATAAACCCATCTATATCCAGATGGCAGACCGCCTCTGTGATGAGATACTTGCAGGTAAGTATCAGGACGATGATCGTATCCCATCTGTCCGTGAGTACAGCGTGCTGTTGGAGGTGAACACGAATACGGCTGTCAAGGCTTACGAGCAGTTGGCACGCGAGGAGATCATCTATAACAAGCGTGGTCTGGGCTACTTTGTGACAAAAGGCGCGAAGAAGCAGATCCTCAAGGCACGCAAGAAGGAATTTATGAAAGAACGTCTGCCAGAGCTGTTCCGTCAGATGCAGTTACTCGACATTTCTATAGAAGATGTTGTCAATGCGTGGGGAAAATAATAGCCATTCGTCACAAATTTGTGCAATTTATCCCAAATATTTTTTGGGTATTGCAACTATTTGTACCTTTGCAGCGTCAAACAGACAGAATAAAGTTAAACTAAGGTAAGAAGATTGTTTTTATGATACACTTACAAGACATCAATAAGACCTATCAGGGAGCGCAGCCTCTTCATGTGTTGAAGGGTATATCACTCGACATTGCGAAAGGTGAGTTCGTCTCCATCATGGGTGCCTCTGGTTCTGGCAAGTCTACATTGCTGAATATCCTCGGTATCCTTGACAACTACGACTCCGGCACCTATGAGTTGGCTGGGGTTCCCATCTGGAACCTCTCAGAGACCAAGGCTGCTGAGTATCGTAACAAGATGATAGGTTTTATTTTCCAATCGTTTAATCTCATCTCTTTTAAGACCGCCGTGGAAAACGTTGAGTTGCCATTATTCTACCAAGGGGTAAGCAGGCGCAAGCGCCATCAGATGGCACTGGAATACCTGGAGAAACTGGGTTTACTGGATTGGGCCGAGCATTATCCCAATGAACTGTCGGGAGGACAGAGACAGCGCGTGGCAATAGCCAGAGCACTCATCACCCGTCCACAGATTATCCTGGCCGATGAGCCTACGGGCGCACTCGACTCAAAGACATCTGTGGAGGTGATGCAGCTGCTCAAACGCCTGAATCAGGAAGATGGCATGACGATTGTCGTGGTAACCCATGAGAGCGGTGTGGCGAATGAGACGAACAAGATCGTACATATTAAAGATGGTGTCATTGGTCAGATAGAAGAGAATCTCGACCATAATGCCAGCCCCTTCGGTAGTGGAGGATTAATGAAGTAAAATTATGCGAGATGTAATTATAGAAATTTGGCAGACGGCACGGAGAAATAAGCTCCGCACGACGCTCACGGGATTCGCTGTGGCGTGGGGCATCTTCATGCTGATCGTGCTCTTGGGTGCTGGCAATGGTCTCATCAATGCGAACCTGAAGCAGAATGAGAACTGGCTGTCGAATTCGATGGAGGTCTGGGGAGGACGTACCTCGAAGGCTTACCAAGGACTGAAAGAGGGACGCAGAGTCAGGTTGCAGACACCTGACCTCGCCATGACAGAGTCAGACTTCAAGAACCATGTCGATGAGGTTGGCGCACGTTATGAGACCAGTGCTACCATCAGTTACGGCGATGAGTATATCAGTACCACGATATCGGGTGTCTATCCTGTACACACGAAGATCAACAAGCACGATATGCTCTACGGACGTTTTGTGAACGAACTCGATATGCGTGAGAAACGTAAGGTCTTGGTGCTGAGCAATAAGCAGGCCAAAGAACTGGAGCCGCGCGATTATTCCACGCTGTTAGGCAAGTATGTAAAGGTGGGTAACTTTGCCTTCAAGGTCATCGGAATATATAAGGATCGCGAGGAAGGACAGGCTGAGGCTTACTCCAGTTATGCCGCCATCAAGGGTATCTTTGGTGCCAACACTGACGAAGTGGGTAATCTGGAATTTACCTTCCATGGTTTGACGACAGAGAAGGCTAACGAGGACTTCGAGGATAAATATCGTCGTCGTCTGA
>JAEETB010000359.1 GCA_016286575.1 Prevotella sp. | reverse complement strand
AGAATGGAGGAGCCGTGTTTATCATGATCTACGTATTGTGTGTGCTTCTTTTGGGTATACCTTGTATGGTCAGTGAGTTTATTATCGGCCGTCATGGACAGGCAAACACAGCGCGTTCATTCCGGAAAATGTCAGGTGGTTCACCTTGGATGCTTATCGGCTATATGGGAGTATTGACGGGATTCCTGATTTCCAGTTATTATGCTGTTGTCTCAGGCTGGTGCCTGGAGTACATGTGGGCTTCATTATTAGGTAAGTTACATGGCGATCCTGAATATATCAATACCTATTTCGCCACATTCTCTCAGGATCCCGTAAAGCCAATATTCTGGACGTTAATTATTCTTCTCGCTACTTATCTGATTGTTGAGAATGGTGTGCGTGACGGTATCGAGCGGGCCTCCAAGTTGTTGATGCCTGTCTTGTTCATATTGTTATTGGTTATTGTGGTGGCTTCTTGTATGCTGCCGAATGCAGATAAGGGCATAGAATTCCTGTTCAAGCCAGATACGACGAAATTGACGGGCGATGTGTTCTTAGGTGCTCTTGGCCAGTCGTTCTATTCGATGAGTATCGCCATGGGATGTATTTGTACATACGCCAGCTATTTCTCAAGAGATACCAACCTGTTTAAGTCTGCCACACAGATTGGCGTCATCGATTTCCTGGTGGCTATTTTGGCAGGACTGGTCATTTTCCCTGCAGCATTCTCAGTCGGGGTGAATCCAGATAGTGGCCCTTCTCTGATATTTATCACACTTCCAAATGTGTTCCAGCAGGCTTTTGGCAGCTTCTCAGGTCTGGGTTATGTAGTCTCGCTTCTGTTCTATGCCCTTTTGTCTATGGCAGCACTGACATCTCTGATTTCTTTGCATGAGGTGAGCACCGCTTTCTTGGAAGAGGAAGTGCGCACTACGCGTAAACGGGCAGCAACTGCAGTGACTATTGCGTGCATGATCCTTGGGGCGATTTGCTCTTTGTCATTGGGAGCATGGAGTAAGCAACAGCTGTTTGGCATGACCATCTTCGATTTGTTCGATTTCGTCACAGGCCAACTGTTCTTGCCTATTGTAGGTTTCCTGACTTGTATCTTCATCGGCTGGTTCGTACCTCATAAGTTAGTCCGCGACGAGTTTACTAATAATGGCACTCTGCGTAATGTCACGCTGTTCCATTTCTATATCTTCCTGGTGAAGTATGTCTGCCCGATTTGCATCTTGTTTATCTTCCTCCATCAGTTCGGTTTGATATAAATAAGACGTGATATGGAAAACAGAGGAAATTTTGGTAGCAAGCTTGCCATTATTCTGGCAACGGCAGGTTCGGCGATAGGTTTAGGTAATATCTGGCGTTTTCCCTTTACGACGGGTCAGAATGGTGGCGCCGCCTTTATCTTGATCTATCTGGTTTGTGTGCTGTTGTTGGGTATACCAGGTATGGTCAGTGAGTTCATCGTGGGTCGTCGTGCCCAGACGAATGCGGCTCGTGCATACGCTCAGTTAGGGCGCAAGGAGTGGCGCATTGTGGGTTATCTGGGTATTCTCACCTCTACGATTATCCTGGGTTTCTATGCCGTTGTGGCTGGCTGGTGCCTGCAGTATCTGTTTGCGGCAATTATGGGTCAGCTGAATGGCGATGCACAATATATCATCAGCTATTTCAAGGAGTTCTCTGGCGATCCCCTGAAGCCATGCCTCTGGGCTGTGGCCTTTGTGGTGATTACGCACGTCGTGATTGCCCAGGGCGTGAACAAGGGTATTGAGCGTATCTCCAAACTGTTGATGCCTTTGCTGTTGATACTGCTGTTGATCCTGGTGGTGGCGTCTTGCATGTTGCCTGGAGCCGTTGCTGGTATCGAGTTTCTGCTGAAACCTGACTTCTCGAAGATGAATGGCGATGTGATTCTCGAGGCCTTAGGTCAGGCGTTCTTCTCACTGAGCCTGGGAACGGCCTGTCTCTGTACCTACGCATCCTACTTTAAGAGCGATACCAATCTGCTGAAGTCGGCCACGCAGATTGCCTTGTTGGATTCGGCCATCGCCATTCTGGCAGGTCTGATGATCTTCCCTGCTGCCTTCTCCGTGGGAGTGCAGCCCGATAGCGGTCCTTCGCTCATCTTCATCACCCTTCCGAATGTGTTCCAGCAGGCCTTTCATGCTTTGCCTTGGAATGGCTATATCCTTTCTTGTCTGTTTTATGCCTTGTTGGTTTTCGCAGCCTTGACGTCAACGATCTCCATGCACGAGATTGGAACGGCCTTCTTCCACGAGGAACTGAATCTGCCACGAAAGCGGGCTGCCTGGATCCTCACGGTCGTCTGCTCCAGCATCGCCGTGTTCTGCTCTCTTTCAACGGGGGCATATACTGATCTGCAGTTGTTCGGGCTGTCGCTGATGGACTTCTGCGATTTCCTCACAGCCAAGATCATGCTGCCAGCCGGAGGCTTCCTCACGAGTATTATCATGGGATGGTTTGTCAATCGTCAGATGGTGCGCGAGGAGTTTACTAATCATGGCACCGTTGCAGAGTCGTTTTTCACAGCCTATTTGTTCTCCGTCCGGTATATCGTGCCGCTCTGCATCCTCCTGATCTTCCTGCATCAGTTCGGCATCCTATGATCCGAGAGTTCTTCTATCTTCAGAAGTCTGATCGTAAGGTAATCCTGACCTTACTCCTTGTCATCGTCATTGCCTTAGGTGTGATCTTTATCGTGGGAGGGGAGTCCGAAGAAAAAGTTCCTCAGAAAGATAGCCTTACCAGAACCAGTAACTATTACGTTGCTCCGAAGAAAGCAGAGCTTTTCGTTTTCGATCCTAATACAGCTGACAGTACCCAGCTCTTGCGACTTGGTTTGCAGCCTTGGCAGGTGAGGAATATCTATAAATACCGTGCGGCTGGCGGTGTTTATCGCGAGAAGACAGATTTTGCACGTCTCTATGGATTAACAGTGAAACAGTATCGTGAACTCGAACCTTATATCCGTATCTCAGACGATTACCTGCC
>JAEETB010000358.1 GCA_016286575.1 Prevotella sp. | reverse complement strand
TTTCGAGACACAGAACGGGCTGACTCACCTTGGAATACTAATCCAATCGCTGACAACTTTTCTTCAATACTAAAATTTCGTTTCATCTGAACCTTTTAGTTGTGTCCAACTTTCTGGGTTCACTTCAGTGCCTGTCCCCATGACTACTGTGTTTGAGAGGGGACAAACCCTCGTGTGTCCTTACGCTAGTTTGTTCATTTCCTCTGGAGAGCCAGGGGTGTGGCCCCATTGGTCGGGTCTTTCGCTGCCAACGAGTATCATGGGTTTCTGTTTCAGATCATATACCTTCATCGAAGGTTTCTCGTATCTTCTTTTCATCTCACTACCTCCTTGATATTTATATCGAGTCGTTTCACGTTCGGAAGAACCTGAGCATACTCAGTTCTTCTCTCACTTAATCACGACCTTTCTACAATTTTGAATATATAAACCTTTCTTCGTGGGCTTGCCTGAGAGTCGGCGCCCATCGAGCGTATACCATCGGTTATTGGATATTAGTTCACGGTTGTTGATCTCTATTCCCGTAGCATCACCATTAGCCGACAGCCACATGATGTTGATTACATCGGGTAGATCTTCCTCACCTCGTGTAGACAATATGCCGTTGAGGGCTGCTTCGCCATTGTACTCCAAATAGCAGCTGAATGCCCTCAGATTTGTAGCCCTACGAGCCCTTACGAACTGCCCAAGTTGCTGCCCGTCGTTATCCTCCACCATAAAGCCGTAGATAGTGCCTTTCACCACCTCAGGATCCGTTTCCTCCCAGCGCTTCTGGGTATACGTGCCGTGGAAGGTGAAGCCCGCCGTGGCATCCACCGTCTTCGGGTCGAGGTCGATACTACTGGCGGCAGTACCCCAAACAGTGCCCTCGAAACTGCTCTTTGGAATAAAGATATACGGCTTGTTGGCCTGTAGTCCGCTCGTGAGTTGCAACATCACTGCCTTGTGGTCAGCACTGATCCCTGTAAACTCCCACATCGAACCTTCGACGAGGAGAGCGTCTGGCGCAAACGGCAGACAGATGGTCGATGGCTTCCCTTCTATAAACGTACGTTGCAACGCCACTAGTTTGCCAGCTATCTCCGAGACATTAGCGTCGGTGATGTCCGTGAGGAGATAAGCCCAGTTGGCCGTGTAACTTTTCTCGCCATTACTTGTGCCTTGAGTAATGGTTACTGTTTTCTCTGGCGTATTGCCGTTGTTGCCCGTCCATCCTATGAAATAATAGCCCTCGCGTGTCGGGTTATTGAGCGTAAAAGTCTCTGTCTCATAGTTGTAGCTTGCAGGGTTCGTCACGCCCTCTGGCAAGGCTCCGCCTGCCAGATCATAGGTGATGTCGTATTCCTTGAGCCGCCAATTTGCAGTATATGTCCTGTCGCCGTATGAGCCTTGAGGAATTTTCACGTCCTTCGTTGGCTCGTCATATCCAGGCCCGGTCCATCCTATGAAATCGCAATATGCCTTTTGGGGCATCATAGTTTTTATTGTTATATCTGGCAGGGTGATGGTCGGGGTCTCAACAGTGTAGGTCGTGGGGTATATCTCATTTCCGACCCCAATTTCGATGCTACCACCGTCGAGCTCGTAGGTTATACTATAATTTACGATATCGAATAGAGCCCTGACGGTCACGGTACCCTCTGGTAGTGTGAGTGTTGTGCCATTTATGGCGGTTGTGGTGATGTCAGTGCCAGAGACGTCTGTCACTTTATAGCCTTTGAATGTGCCAGCGTAGCCGTTTGGAGGAGTTTCGCTGTGGCCGATGGTAAACTGTGCACCAGAGGCATAATAATCAGTGCCATTGTCAGAGACAAAGGGTGTCGCCGTTGTTGTAGCCATAGCCCCAGCAACAGTTCTAACGCCGGAGACCACCGTGATTTGATCTTTGTATGTATCGTAGTCAGTTATAGCACTAGCTGAACGGACATAGAAATGACACGAACTATTAACCCTATAAAAATTATCTTGAATTTTACAATTATAATAGGAGAGTATAATAACCGTTTCCAGATTCGTGCAATTTGCGAATACACTAATGCTCGTTTCTATATTTGTTTTATATGGAATGGTAATGCTTTTCAGTGATGCGCAATTATTGAATGCATTATTAAATATTTTGCTCAATCCGGAGGGGAGAATGACGCTTTCCAGTAATGTACAATTACCGAATGCATAATCCCATATAGTTTCTAATGTGGAGGGGAGAATGACGCTTTTCAGTGATGTGCATCCGTAGAAAGTATCTTCACCAATGTATGATATGCCACTGCTGACAACGAGGTGCTCAATCTCCGTGCAGTCCATGTATGCTTGGTATTTAAGATCAGAGTTCACGGTCAGCGTCTTGGTTGTTGCGTCCCAGGTATCGCCCGACTTAAGCCACGTGGGATTGTCGGCTCCCGCCGGCAGCGTCACAGCCAGTGCCATGAGCATCAGCACGGCCCATTTTGCCATTGATTTGCTAGTTACGGTCTTTGTCTTCATATCGATAGTTGATTTATTTCGTCTGCAAAGATAGTGCAAACCGAATAAAATACCAAATATATTTGGATATTTTTGAGGTGCAGCCTATCTTCGGCGTGTCTAACAATCTAACAATTTGGGGTTTCAATAACGTAGCCACTGGGACAGGTGATTAGTCACAGGGACAGGTACTTGGGTATGATGACTGCTATGACTCAGGTACCTGTCCCCAAACACAGAAAAGTGTTATTCAAGAGGTTATGCGATCGCTCGATGTCAGGCCAAGACAACTCTCAAGAGTTACTGGCATGAATTACGAGACCATCAGGAATATAGCAAAAAAATTGCCATGAAAACAGGCACCCATACCCAGGTGCCTGTCCCCATGACTACCTACGCCGGACAAATTGCGGTCGTTGCAGTGTTGCAGTTCCAAAACAGATTCTATGATAGTCAAAAATTAACTCTATATTTATATATAAATATAGAAGTATTTTTAGGGTATGGGAAAAGCCTTTCGAGAACTGCAACACTGCAACGCG
>JAEETB010000357.1 GCA_016286575.1 Prevotella sp. | reverse complement strand
AGGAGGTTTCTACGCCTCAAAAGTGAGACTGTTTCTCAATGAGTATGATGGGATACCACTGGAGGAGTTCTGCAAGGCAGAGAAGGTCAGTTACAACAAGATGCTTAACTGCCTTGGTCGGACAAACCACCAGTATCATCCAGTCAATAAACCCAAGATTACAAAACCGGTAAAGGAAGTTACTGCTGGCAATCCTCTGCTTCCAACTTTGGAACTGAAAGAGTTGGTGGTTGACATGCCTGAAGGACAGGAGCCAAACAAAGAGGATCTCTCGAGAGTTTCCCTGATCAAACCAAAGCTAACCAAGGTCAGTCACCTCATTGAGAATATAAGCATAAGTATAAACAGCCGCATAGGCGTAAACATCGGCAAATGTGATGTCACCACGCTCTCTGCATTAATCAGGGAAATGGAGGTGAGCCAATGATCAACCTATCAGGCAAATTCAGATATTTTCTCTGTACAGACAATGTCACACTGCGCTTCCGTCATCGTGGACTCAGGGAATACATTAAGGGCAAGCTCCATCGCGACCCCTGCAATGGTGATGTCTATATCTTTCTGTCACGCGACCTCAGCAGACTCAGAGTCTATTACTTCCACCACAATGGAGAAATCCTCACGGAAAAGATCCTGCATGCACACCGGTTCACTCATCCCATCTTCGTGGATAAGGGAAAGCATGTGTACCATATCTCGTGGTCTAGCTTCGTATATCTGCTTGAAGGTATCATCAGAAAGGAAAGAGATGAGTATTTCGATGAGGAAAATGGAGAAGAAATCACAGGTGAGGAACTCTCAAATATAGTGTGATTTTGTTAGCATTATTTAACCTAACTAATTGGTAATTAGATAGTTAAATATTTGTGTATATGGAGAAAAATGAGTACCTTTGTAACGTGAATAAGGCAGAGGAACAGCAGTTTGCAGTACTCTCTTCCAGGGTCAGTAGCGCTGAAAGAGAGAAGCATGAAGCCCAGAAGAAAGCAAGACTTCTGGAGCAGCAGAACTCTGCCCTTGAGTCTGAAAAGGCAGACATGCAGAGGCAACTCAATGAGAAAATAGGTGAGGTTGCTGAAACAGTCAAGCAGATGGCTCAGTTCATGATGGGCAAAGGGCCTGTTACTCTATCTGACTCCTTAAGAGATGCAATAGTAGCTGGAGTAAAGGAAGAGTTTGAGGCAAAGCTTCGTGAAGAGCGTGAGGCTCATTCCAAAGAGATGCAGTCTTTGAAGGATCAGTTTGCCCTGATGCTTGCAGCCAAGGATAATGAGATAGCAGCTTTAAAGGCTAGGAATGGTGAAGATCAAGGTGATTCCCATGGTACAACTAATCCCGGGCGGCCTGTCCCTGAGGGAATGGCTCCCGAAGACCGCATCAAGCAGTTGGAGCAGCAGAAGAATAAATATGCCATAGATGCCTATGGACAGGGTACTGAGTCTGAGAAATACAATCACGGTTGTCAGGATCCTGTTAAGGCAGATGATCTGGATCTCGAAGGCGTGGACGTCCCCGATGAGCGCTGTGTGGAGATTGCTAAGCAAGTAATGGAGGCCGCCAAACAGCGCAAGGATATGAAAGGCATAGAAAAGCCTCGCAAATTCCAGCCTTTAGAGGAAGCAGCGTTAAAGGACAAGGGCAGTCAGATTATCCTTACTCCAGAAGGTCTTCCCGATGATGTAGAGGAGCTTGAGCCTGAAATTTCTACCCGTTACTTTTGGGTGGAAGGCCACTTCAGATGCAAGTTGGTTGTCCGTAGGAAATTCAAGGATCCACGCGGGAAATACTATTATATCAATCTCCCTGAGGAATACAAGAATCCGATGGGACGTACTGAAGCAACAGAATCAGTCATAGCTTTGGTTTACACGTTACATGGTGAACAAAGGATGACGGATTCAGAAATAGTCACATTCCTTAAGAGTAAGGGTCTCAACTTCAGCGAGGGTGCTGTCAAGAACTGGATAAAGAAGGCGGCAGACATACTTGCCCCTCTTGATGAACCAACCCAAGAAGAGATACTGGCAACGGGTAATGACCATGTTGACGAGTCGGGTATAGAGGTATGTGACCAGCGTCTGCCGAATAAAGGTGAGAAGGAAGAAGATGTAGAGAAGGACAAACACTACTTTGACAGGTGGATGTTCTGCCATCATGCAGACAGCATAAAGCTTACTCAGTTTGTGTTCTTTGAGCGTGGTCGCAGGACCAGGAAGGCTGTGGAGGCCTACCTCTCGAAAGCTAAGAAGCGTCTTTTTGTCAATAGTGACGGATGTCCTATTTACAAATGCTACGATGTCACCGTTAAAGATCTTGAGAAATGCTCAGAGATTACTGACATCATCATAAGGGTGTCTTGTCTGGTGCATATGCGCAGACCATTCTTTAAGCTGAAGGACTGCTCACAGGATGCTATTGATATAGTGCATCTGGCTGATGAGGTCTTCCATCTGGACAAACAGATAAAGACGACTTATAAGGAAGACTTTGAAAAGATCGCGCAGGAGCGAGTCCTGCAGATAGGCCCGATACTCCAAAGTATCAAAGATAAACTCGACATACTAGAAAAAGAACTTGACCAGGCTAAAGAGCCTGAATTGGTCAAGGCTGTAAAGTATGCCAAGAAGGAATATCCCTGTCTGCTGCACTGCTTGAAGAATGGCGCACTTGACTTTTCAAATAATAGCGTCGAGAGGGAAATACGTAGGCTGGCGAAGTACCGTAATAATAGTTTCTTCGTCGGTAGTCCTAAAGGCGGTGCCCGTCTTGCTAGGACACTGACAATTTTTGCAAACTGCAAGGCCTACAACATCGACCCATACAAGTATCTGTGTGACGTGTTTCGTCGCATCAAGACTACAGCCAAGGATCAGTTGGTCAACTTGGTTGCCCATAAGTGGCAACCACAAATGGCACCTGCCATCTATTAAATCCGAATCTAAATTTTAAAGATTACTAAAAATATGGTTGTTGTAGGCCTTAACGGGTCTAAAATGACTGATTAC
>JAEETB010000356.1 GCA_016286575.1 Prevotella sp. | reverse complement strand
TCGTTGGTCTCGAGCAGCTCAGTGAAGTTGTGATACTTCTTCTGGCCTGACACCTCTTCAAGCTGGGCGTAAACGGAGTCGTTGTAGGTCGGAGCATCAACGTCACGAATCACGCCGAGGGCGATGGGGAAACCATCTTCAGGGCTCATCATGGCGAGCTTCAGCTGCAGGGTATTATCCTCGCAGTGAGCATCGTGGACGAGTACATCGTCGATGGTGTAGCCATCCTTGCCGATCTCAACGACCTTCAGGCCGAAGCCCTGCTGTACGAGTCCGAACTCATTGTTCTCGCCGAAAACGAGCTTTTCACCGTGACGTACGTAGATAGCGTTTTTCTTACGACCTTCGTTGTTGTATACCACATCGTGGCAGTGATCGTTGAAGATGACGCAGTTCTGCAGCACTTCAGTGACGCTTGCACCCTTGTGCTCATAGGCAGCCTTCAGTACCTCGACGGTTCCTTTGGCATCGGTAGCCACGCAGCGGGCGAAGAAGTGGCCGCGGGCGCCGAAGCAAAGCTCGGCAGGACGGAACGGATCCTCGACGGTGCCGTAAGGTGATGACTTAGACACGAAGCCACGGGGAGAGGTTGGAGAGTACTGACCCTTCGTCAGACCATAGATACGGTTGTTCAGGAGAATCATATTGAGGTCGATGTTACGACGGTTGGCATGGATGAAGTGGTTACCACCGATAGCCATTCCATCGCCGTCGCCAGATACCTGCCAGACGGTGAGGTTGGGGTTAGCCACCTTGACACCTGTAGCGATGGCAGCGGCACGACCGTGGATGGTATTCATGCCGTATGTAGCCATATAATGGGGCAGACGGCTGGAGCAGCCGATACCAGAGATGACTGCGACGTTCTCAGGAGCTACGCCAATCTCGGCCATAGCCTTATGGAGTGAAGCCAGAAAGAAGTGGTCGCCACAACCTGGGCACCAACGGGGCTGGCCTTTTTTGAAATCTTGTGCTGTATAACTCATAACGGTTTACTTCTTTAAAATGTCCTCGAATGCGTTAACTAATTCTTCTACTACGAAAGGCTGGCCTTTCACCTGGTTGAACTGGAAGGGGACGAAGTTGTCGACCTTCATGCGCAGATAACCAGCGAGCTGACCCATGTTCTGCTCGGCCACTACCACCTTTTTAAACTTTTTCATTACATCTGAGGTGTTCTTGGGTAGCGGGTTCAGATACTTGAAGTGGGTCTGAGCCACCTTGTAGCCTTTTCCGCGCAGCTCATCCATGGCTGAACGTAAATGACCGAAGGTAGAACCGAAGCCCACGATTAGCAGATCGGCATCAGCGTCACCGTCGACCTCAAGGTCAGGTACCTGGATGTTTGCAATCTTCTGCTGGCGCAGACGTGTCATCAGGTCGTGGTTCTCAGGATTTGTCGAGATGGCACCTGTGTTGGAGTCCTTCTCCAGACCGCCGAGGATGTGAGTGAAGCCCTCACGACCAGGCACAGCCCAGTAGCGAGTACCGTTCTCAGCACGCATATACGGTGTCCACTTACCTTTCAGGTCCTCAGGAACGTATGGAGGATTAATAGGATCGAGCTTGGCAATCTCAGGGAGTTTGAACGCACCAGAGCCGTTGGCCACAAAGGCATCGGTGAGCAGTACGACGGGTGTCATGTGCTCGAGGGCTATCTTACAAGCCTGATAGGCTGCATCGAAACAGTCGGTAGGACTGGTGGCAGCCATCACAGGCATGGGGCTCTCACCGTTACGGCCGAAGAGTGCCTGTAGCAGGTCGGTCTGTTCTGACTTCGTGGGAAGACCTGTAGCAGGACCACCACGCTGTACGTCGAGCACCACGAGGGGCAGCTCCATGATGACAGCCAGGTTCATGGCCTCAGACTTCAGACAGATGCCAGGACCAGAGGTAGATGTAACACCTAAAGCACCTGCGAACGAAGCTCCGAGGGCTGACGAACAACCTGCAATCTCGTCCTCGCACTGAACAGTGATGACACCGCACGACTTATGCTTGGAGAGCTCATGGAGCACATCGGTAGCAGGGGTGATGGGATAAGAACCCAGGTAGAGCTTCAGACCGGCCTTCTCGGCAGCAGCGATGAAACCGTAGGCTGTTGCCTTATTACCAGTGATGTCCATATAACGACCGGGCTCCTTCTCCTTTGATTCCACGCGATAGACATTAATGGTCGAAGAGTGGGTGTTGTGACCGTAGTCGTAACCTGCCTGAATCACCTTGATGTTTGCCTCGGCAATAGCGGGCTTCTTGGCGAACTTCTCACGCAGGAAGTTGGCTACAAGGTTCAGGTCGCGGTCGAAGAGCCAGCAGACGAGTCCAAGGGCGAACATGTTACGGCATTTCATCATGGCCTTCTGATCCATACCAGAGTTAGCCAGACAGTCTTTCACCATCGTGGTGAGCGGGCACTGGATGACGCGATCAGGGTCGATATTCATCTCACCGAGATAATCTTCAGTCTTGAACTGGGCCTTCTCCAGATCCTTTGGCCCGAAGGAGTCGGTATCGATGATAATGGTTGCACCCGGCTTAGCATAGCGATACTGTGTCTTCAGTGCAGCAGCGTTCATGGCCACTAATACGTCACACTTATCGCCAGGGGTATAGACCTTGCCGGCGCCGATGTGTACCTGGAAACCAGACACACCAGTGAGCGAACCTTGCGGGGCACGGATGTCTGCGGGATAGTCGGGGAATGTCGAGATGCCGTTACCAACGGTGGCACTGACCGTAGAGAAGATGTTTCCAGCCAACTGCATACCGTCGCCGGAGTCACCTGAGAAGCGGACAACAACCTGGTCCAGCTCCTTCACTTCTAATTGTTCTGCCATATTGATGTTGTTTATTACTAACTTTCTTAAAATTGGGTGCAAAATTATGCAATTTCGATGGAAAAGCCAAAGAAAAAACATAAAAAATGCATATTTGCCTTGCTTATGCTTGCAAATATGCATATTTATTGAAGATTTCTTCAAGAAAGTGTGATTATATTCACTTTTCTC
>JAEETB010000355.1 GCA_016286575.1 Prevotella sp. | reverse complement strand
TACTTGTTCACAAACAGGCGCACTACATGGCTTCCGATAAAGCCTGCGCCACCAGTAATAACGATTGTTCTTTTCATTTTTATCTTATTTTATAATGTATTTCTTAATCAGATACCACAAGTAAGAGCCTGCGATGGCCACAGCCGCAAAGATAAACAGAGGCACATAATTGTGCAGATCATTGGTGATGAACTGACTGAAGCCTTGTGTGATTCCCTTACCCAGTGTTTGTATAAATTCCATCATCTATTATCTCCTAATGTGATTACTTCCAAATCCTTGAATTCCTTGCCGTCAATGGTCAGGCGGATCAGCGTCCGCTCCTTGTGCCAGCCCTGTAAGCCGGCTGCCCCTGGGTTGATGTGCAGCAGTCCCAGGGTCTTGTCGTACTTCACCTTCAATATATGTGAATGTCCTGCCACGAAGAGCTGCGGCGGATTGGCAAAGAGCGTGGAACGAACGCTGGCATCGTAGTTGCCTGGATAGCCGCCGATATGCTTGATGAGCACATCCACATCCTCAACCTTGAAACGGTTCAGCTCGCGATACATCAATCGCAGATCGCCTCCGTCACAATTCCCACACACAGCCCTGAACGTACGGAAAGCCGCCAATCGCTCAGCCACCTCCACAGTGCCGATATCACCTGCATGCCATATCTCGTCGCAAGGCTCGAAATAGTGCAGATACTTATCGTCCCAATAGCTGTGCGTATCACTTAAGATGCCTATTCTCTTCATTCTTCAAAACGCTTACGGATAAATTGAGCTATCAGTTTCTCAGTCTCTACCAGTCCGAGGATACTCGAGTCGATACAAAGATCATAACTCTCGGCAGCACCCCATTTCTTACCAGTAAAATAGTTGTAATACTGAGCCCGACGGCTCTCACCTTGTTCTATGATATGTTGCGCCTGCTCATAAGAGACACCCTGTCTGGTAGCCACCTGCTGGATACGGAAGGGCATCGAGGCAGAGATAAAGATATTCACCACATTCTTGAAATCTCTCAGGACATAATCGGCACAACGCCCCACAAACACGCACGAACCCTCCTGAGCCGCCTTCTTCATGGCATCGCTCTGAAACTGGAACAGACTTTCCTGCGAGAAGTTCGACTTATAGAGACTGCCTCCACCCAGATGAGCCGTCTGCACATTAAACAAGCCTCTGAAGAAACCCTTGCGCTCATCGTTCTGCTCGAAGACCTTCTCTGAGAATCCACTCTCCTTGGCAGCCAGGTTCAGGAGCTCACGGTCATAGTACTTGGCACCGAAATCCATGGCCAGCATACGGCCTATATCATGGCCGCCACTACCCAGCTGTCTGCCGACGTTAATGATGATCTTGTCCATACGCCTTTAATCTTTTCATATACCATATCAATGTGGGGATGGTCATCGCAAACGAGCCGAAGTCACTGGCAGGCATCGAATACCACACACCGTTGAGATCCCAGAACAGAGGGAACACATACGCCATCGGCAATAAGAGGAAGAGCTGACGCGAGAGCGACAGGAAGATGGAGATCTTCACCTTGCCGATGCTCTGGAAAAAGTGGGTGATGGCAGCCTGCGAACCCACCACGAAGAATACCAGCATGTCGAGTTTGATACCCGTTGCGGCAAGATCAATCAGGGTCGGGTCAGTGGTAAAGATACGGGCAATCTGTCGTGGGAAGAGCATCGAGAGTGTCCAACCCACTAACAATATCGTCATAGCACAGGCAATGGTCAGCCACAGACAGCGGAACATACGGTCAAATTTCTCAGCACCGTAATTATATCCTACAATCGGCTGCATACCCTGATTCATACCCATGACGAACATGAAGAACACCATCACCACCGAGTTGGCAATCGAATAGGCACCCACAGCCATATCGCCGCCATAGCGCACGAACTGGTTGTTCATGAAGATCACGATAATGCAGGATGTCGCATTCATCAGGAAAGGAGAGATACCGATACTGATGATATTCTGCACCAGAACCTTTCTCAGCTTATAGATGCCTTTCCTGAAATGAAGCAGCTCCTTCTTGTCTGAGAATATCCACATCTGCCAGCAGAGTGCCAACGACTGCGAACTGATTGTAGCCAGAGCCGCACCTCGGATGCCCCAGCGGAACCACCAGACGAAGGCCACTACAAGCACGATGTTACAGGCTACCGTAAACAGCGTGGCATACATCGCGTGACGGGGTTTCCCAGCAGCACGGAGAACGGCATTCATACCAAAGTACATATGGGTCACCATATTGCCGAGCAGAATCACGATCATAAACTCACGTGCATAGGGCAACGTGGCGTCAGAGGCACCAAAGAACCGCAAGATCGGATCGAGGAACAACAGACTGATAACCATAAAGAGGAATCCTACAATCAGGTTCAGCGTCACCGTATTGCCTAACAAGTTCTCGGCTGTCTTATAATCCTGCTGACCCAGCTTCACACTGATACACGCAGAAGAACCCACACCTACAGCTGCTCCAAAAGCCGCACTCAGGTTCATGAAGGGGAACGTGATGCCCAGACCAGCAATAGCCTCAGGACCCACGAGCTGACCGATCATCGCACGGTCGATGATATTATAAAGGCTCGACGCCGTCATGGCGACAATAGCAGGCAGGGCATACTGCCAAAGCAACTGTCCCACAGGCTTTTGCCCAAGTTCCAAGGCGGCTTGTCTGTTGTCTGTCATATCGCGTACATATTTAAAACGGTGCAAAGGTACAAATATTTTTCGAGATAAAACACAAATAAATTTGGAATTTTACACACTTATTCGTACCTTTGCACCCGTTATGCAAACGAACGACCTTTTTAAGATACACATTCTGACTCTCCTATTGCTCATCTGCCCACTGGCGATATTAGCAGGCAGCAGCCCCAAGATCAAGTACCCTGGGGGCAAATTCTACATTTGGCGCTATACCCTGAAGGACAAGCAAGGCACCCCCTACTCTATTGATCATCCTGGTCGTTGGCTGACGCATAAATCCATCGAGCGCCG
>JAEETB010000354.1 GCA_016286575.1 Prevotella sp. | reverse complement strand
CTGAAAGTTATGAACGTTTTCGTTATTATCGCTTCAAGAGATTCATCTGAACCTCAGGTTTCATCACATCGTTGACTTTCTCCGAGCTGGCCTTAACAGCAGCAGGGAGGGTAGCCTTGATGTCCTGGGCAGAGGCACCAACGAGGAACTGATACTCACCCTCGGCAACAACCCATGCAGAGGCAGCCTCGTCGAACGATGCGAGATCGGCAGCCTTGACAGTCATGGTGATGGTCTCACTCTCACCAGCCTTCAGAGCCTTAGTCTTGGCAAAGGCCTTCAACTCTTTCGCGGGCTTATTGGCAGCCTTGTTGTCAGGTGCAGAGACATAGAGTTCTACGACTTCCTTACCCTCGCGAGTCCCTGTGTTCTTAACGGTTACGCTGACCTCGTAAGCATCGCCCTTCTCAGCAATCTTGGCATCGCTGTACTCGAAGGTGGTGTAGCTGAGGCCGAAGCCGAATGGGTAGGCAACGGGAACCTCGAATGAGTCAAAGTAACGATAGCCCACATAGATGTCCTCCTCATAGTCGGTATAGTCTACATTCTTGACGTTACCCTTCTGACCCTGGTTCAGCATGTCGATACGTGGATCCTGGTCGATGGGGAAATTCTTCGAAGAATAGGCATCCGTGAACTTCACAGGCCATGTCATCGTGAACTTTCCTGAAGGAGACTGCTTGCCGCTGAGCACGTCAACAACACTGTTGCCACCTTCCTGTCCTGCCTGCCAAGCGCAGAGGATGGCATCGGGAAGATTCTTCCAAGAGGCAGTCTCGATGACACCACCGATGTTCAGAAGCACTACAACCTTCTTGCCTGCCTTATGATAAACCTCGCAAACCTGCTGGATCAATTTCATCTCTGAGTCGTTGAGGTTGAAGTCGGCCACCTTACGATCGAGGAACTCACCTGAGATACGTCCGATGGTGATGAGTGCTACGTCAGAAGCTTCTGCCTGTGCTGTCAGCTCCTCTGCCGTGAACTGTTTCTCTGCTGGCAGGGTGCCTGGCAGGAAACTAACGAGCATAGCGTTCTTAGGATCCTTCTTGGCCATCTCGTCGAGAGCCTTCTTCTGAGCCTCCTTGGCATCAGCGATATACTTCTCATATGTGCTCTTCAGTTCGTCAGAAACGGTGTAGCCGCCATTCTTCAGACCATCGAGCAAAGATACTACGTATGCGTGGTTCACATTACCAGAACCTGTTCCACCAGCGATGAAGTCATAAGAGGTGCAGCCATAGAGGGCCACGTTCTTCACGCTCTCATTGAAGGGCAGGGCATCTTTGTTCTCCATAAGAACCATACCCTCAGCAGCAGACTGGCGGGTAACGGCAGCGTGAGCCTCGAGGTCGGGCTTGTTGGAATACTGATAACCCTGGAAACGCGGGCTCTTCTCCACGAGGTTCAGCACGCGCTGTACGTTGCGGTCGAGGTCGGCCTCGTCGAGCTTGCCACTCTTCACACCAGCCACGATGCTGTCGAACTGCTCCTTCTTGCCAGGTTGCAGCATATCGTTGCCAGCCCACATCTGCTTGGCACCGTCCTTACCACCGAACCAGTCGGTCATCACGGTTCCCTCATAGCCCCACTCATCGCGAAGGATGGTCTGAACGAGATCCTTGCTCTCAGAGGTATAGATGCCGTTGATGTAGTTGTATGAGGTCATCACTGTCCAGGGCTTAGCCTCCTTGATGGCAATCTCGAAGCCCTTCAGGTAGATCTCACGGAGGGCACGCTGAGAGATATGAGCATCCGTATTCATACGGTTGGTCTCCTGGTTGTTGGCAGCGAAGTGCTTGATGCTTGTACCCACATCGTTCTTCTGGATACCATTGATATAGGCAGCCGCAATCTTTCCTGCGATAACAGGATCCTCAGAATAGTACTCGAAGTTACGTCCGCAGAGAGGGTTACGCATGATGTTCACAGCTGGAGCCAGCAGCACGTCAGCACCATACTCCTTCACTTCCTGACCCATAGCGAGTCCCACCTCTTCTACCAACTGGGTGTTCCAGGTAGAGGCGAGCAGCGTACCAATGGGGAAGTGGGTACAATAATAAGTGGCAGAATCACCTTCGCGAGTAGCGTCGATACGGAGTCCGGCAGGACCGTCAGCCAATACGACTGCAGGGATGCCCAGCGAGTCGAGAGGATAGGTGGTACCAGCGGCACCAGGCACCAGACTCTTGGTAGCGCCGATGACAGCGTCATCGCCAGAGAATCCGGCCATACCCACACCAATCACGAAGTGAGCCTTGTCCTCAAGAGACATCTTACTCATCACTTCTTCCTGATTGATGGTGTTCTTAGTCACTTTGTCGGCAGAGTTACAGGCTGTCAGGAGCAACCCCGCTGCAGCAAGAAATAATACGGATTTCTTCATAAGACTTTTATATTTGTTCATTAATTATTTAAAAAGTAAAGGAGTAAATTCTGAGAGATAGATACGCCAGTTGCGCCAGATGTGGCCGCCGTCGGTCTCGAGGTAGGTGTATTTGTGGTTTTTGCTATCCAAGTAGGCGCGCAGGTCGTTGTTGTTCTTGTAAAGGAAGTCGGTCTTGCCAATACCAATCCAGAAGAGCTTGGGGTTCTTGCTGAAGAGATTGTCGATCTTGGCATTGCGATCGGCATAGATGTTGGGGAATCCGTTGGGATCAGCCTGCTCCTTATCTACAGCGGCAGAGAACAGGCCAACGTAGCCGAACAAGTCAGGATTATTGATGGAGATAAAGAGGCTGTGGAAACCACCCATCGACAGACCTGCGATGGCACGGTATGCCTTATCCTTCTTTGCACGATAGGTCTTCTCGATGAAATTGACCACATCGGGGAAGGCTGTCTCGAACGAACCCTCCATCGTCTTGGGGAGAGCCATCGTGGGCACCTTGAACCCTTCAGAGGTCTCACCTGGACAAGCCTCCTGAGAGATGTTGCCGTTGGTCATCACCAGAATCATGGGCTCTGCCTTACCCTGGGCAATCAGGTTGTCCATGATCTGAGCGGCACGACCCAGCTCGC
>JAEETB010000353.1 GCA_016286575.1 Prevotella sp. | reverse complement strand
TCGATAAAGCCTTCGTAGGTGACATTAGCACCCATCAGGTTGATGCCCTTGGGGAAGTTCTTGATACCGCCATTGTCAGTCCTCAGCGCAATGGCCGACTTCTCGGGCGTACCATATTCATAATAGATGGAGTCCTCGTCGCGCACCAACTTCTTACCTTTCGCATCAACATAGGTTCCCGTCAGATGACCTTCCTTGCCATTCCTGTCATAGAGCTTAAAAGCACGGTTCAGCTGCAGATAGTCGTTGGGGTTGCCAAATCGGCAATAACTGTACGAATCCCACAGCAGGCCATAGTTCTTATTCGACAGCACGAAGGGAATTGACACCTTCGTGTTATACTGGAAGAGATCCTCGTTCTTGCCCTTCATATTGAACTCCTCACTCTGGTGCTGTCCCAGTCCGTAGAAAGCCTCATCGTCAGGACTGTCGAACTTCATCTGCCAGGAGAGGCCATGCTTATGCTTCTCAGGAACGGTATAGCCTGTCTTCATTCCAAGTTCGCGCTCAGGCACAGTGAAGTCCCAGAACTTCTTGCCGTCCTTGGCTTCCTTCAACAGCTGATTGCCATTGGCGTCGAAGAACGTCACCTCGCCAGTAGCCTTAGCCACCACAGCCTTCACATTCTTGGCCTTGACCACCACATTGTCACCCTCTTCGCTCACCGAATAAGAGCCCTTGGCAGGTGCTGTCTGCGGCACAATCATCAGCGAGGCAGGTTTCTCGGGCAGCGCATCCTTCGACGTAGCACGTACACGGATAATGTTGTCGTTCATCACTTCCAAACAAATCACCTTCGCCTCTCCGCCATCAGGACGGATGGTCACATTGTTCCCATTGGTCTGCACCTCAGCCGCCATAGCCATCCCAGCTACCAGCAGGGCAGAAACCATCATAAAAAATTTCTTCATTACTTTTGATAGTTATTTAGTTATTTACTCATTGTCATCCATGAGGACTGCCTCCTCGACCTCTTCAGTCTGTTCGAGCGGAATCGTAATAGAGAATACGGAGCCACCACCAGGATTATTGTCGCCCGTAACCGTACCGCCATGAGCAACCACGATATCCTTCACAATATGCAGGCATACGCCTGGATCATCGTCGCTGACAACAGGGTCGAACATGTGAGCCTTGGCCTCCTCTGGCAGGCCTACGCCATTATCAGAAATACGGATAGTGCCATGATGAGGTGTCTTGTCGACAAACACCTTGATGCGACAATCGCTGGGCGAGAACATCACGGAGTTGTTCAGCAGGATCTGAATGGCCTGTGCCAACATATCGTGGTCGAACGGAATCACCAGATCAGAAGCCAAAGGATAGAAAGTGAACTTCAGCCGCTTGCCCTCAGGAGCCTTGAACTGCGCACACTGCTCCTTCATGAACTCCTGCAGGTCACCAGGCTTCTTGTTCAACGAGCTGACCTCCCACTCAGGCTTCTGTGGCTGCACAGGCTGCTGCGACTCTTGTGAGGCAACACTATTCATAAGCTGCGTCTTCATCTCGTTCATCCACTGCTTCTTCGTGATCTCCATACGCAGGCGCTCACGTTCCATCTGATCAGCCTGGCGCTTCATGAACCAGCGACACCAGAAGTAGATGCCAGTTGCCACAGACAAGAGGAAGAGCAGCAGAATCCAACGGTTACGCAGCAACGGTGGCGTAATCGTGATCTTCAGCGTAGCCTCATTCTGACCCATCGTACCATCCTCATTGAGCATGCGCACATGGAGGGTGTAACTGCCATGATGAAGCGACATATAGGTGATATTGGGGTCCTGCTCCTCGGTCTTGATCCAACGGTCACTGAAGCCTTCGAGCATATAGACGAAGCGCGAGGGGTTATGGATCTCGCCCTTATCGGTGGCAAGCTGGATGGTAAACTGATTCTCATAATAACGCAATTCCAGTTCATCGCAATCGTTGAGTGCCTTTTCGAGGATGACGTGCCCATCATACTCCTCACCAACTGCCATCTCCTGTCCGAAGAGTTTCAGACCGCTGAAGATCGGGGTCTCGGTATTGTCGACATTGGCCACCAGTTTCGGATTGATCACATCGACGCCACCCAGACCACCAACGAGGATGAGACCATCCTTTGTGCGACTGACGGAACGCTGGTTGTAGGGACCCTGCTGAAGTCCGTCCTTGCTGCTGAAGCTACGCACGGTGAACGACCATTCACCATCGTCCTCCTTCGTGGGAACGATGTTCGATATACCATGTTCGGTAACGATCCAGAGGTTATGCAGATCGTCCTCGACCATACCTACGACGCTGGAGCCAAAGAGACCGCTGTTCATATCGAGCATAGTCTGATGGTTGGTTTTCGGATTGACAATACAGCAGCCAGCTGACGAGCCATGCCAGATAAGTCCACGACTATCTTCAATGATACAGGTGGTAGAGGCCATGGCAGCGGGCTGACCTGGAATGGCAGGAATCGTTATATTGGCAATCTTGCCACTAACGGGGTTGATGAGCGAATAGAACTGGGAATGACCTATCATCAGCCAACCCTTCTTGATCCATGATGCCTGGGTCATGAAATTCTCTGGCAGATTAGTGTTATAGGAATTATAGGTCTTGAACTTACCCGTCTTCAGATTGAGCCGCTGTACACCGCTTCCCAAGGTACCGATCCAGATGTCGCCCCACTTGTCCTCAATGACTGACCACACATTGTTGTTCAGTAGTCCGCCTTCCGTATTTGATGCCACATAATTATGGGTATGACCATTGTCAATATGGATCAGACCACCATTATAGGTACCAAACCAAACGGAACCATCCTTGGCTGAGCATGATGCCACCATAATATCTGAGGCAAAGCCACATCGGGCCTTGTCGTAGATCTCCGAGTCGCCCGTCTGGGGATTGTATTTGATGATACCACGGTTGTCGGTACCCAGCCAATAGTAGCCCTGCGAATCCTCTGTCGTCGTATTGATATCGCCCAGCTCCAATGTCTTGAAACCTACCAGTTTCTCGATATACTGGTTCACGCCATTACGATAGGTAGA
>JAEETB010000352.1 GCA_016286575.1 Prevotella sp. | reverse complement strand
GCCATCACGCCGATTACTTCAGGCCAGGCTGCTGGCGTACAGACAAAATCGTAGATATTCGTCGATTCATTGCCTGTCGCCGAAATCATGATGGCCTGCTGCGATGTTTTCTTCAGGGCATCGTGCAAGGCATCCGATTCCATCGGGTTTGCATAACTCATGGAGATAATGTCAGCCCCGTTACTGAGCGCGAAATCGTAAGCCTTGATTTCATTGGCGACAGTGGCACCTGTAGATTCCTTAAAGAGCTTGATGGCGATGATTTGAGCCATGGGGTTGGCTCCCACCATTCCCTCGCCATTGCATACGGCTGCAGCCATGCTGGCGCACGATGTCCCGTGCCCTACTTCATCAGTCACATCGTCGTTGTCGTCGATAACATTCTTCACAGCCAGGATATTATCTTTCAGGTCAGGATGGGAGATGTCGACTCCTGTATCGAGGATAGCGATTACAGGACGTTTTTCTTTTGTAATTGTCTGTTGCCAAAGCTCTGGCATACGTATGGCTTCCAGATACCATTGTTCGGCATATCGTGGCTCGGCTTGATATTTTGTAACGTTGTCAGAAGTCGAAATCCGTCCTAAAAGATAGTTGGGCTCAGCATATTCAACCCCGTCCATAGCCTGATAAGCCTTGACGGCCTCCTCAACTGTGAGACTTGTCGGGTCGAAGCGAATCAGATAGAGCTGCGAGAGGTCTATATCCTCTATGGGTGTACTAAAGGCCGGAACGAGACTCTGTTCAACAGCGCCACGGGTGGAGGTTTCTTTGTTTCCAGTAAGAGGCATCAGCTTTTCGGCTTCAACATGCCCCATCCTTTCAACAATCGACATTCCACGGGTTTTGGCCCTTTCAGAGCTGAATTTTACAATCAGTTCACCTTCACGATAGCCCTGAGCTATTGAATCCATCACCACCATCACCAACAAGGCGAGGGCATATAATCTATATAATCTAACCTTCTTTTGCATCATATCTTAGGAAGTTTGAAAATAGTCAAATTGTGCCATTCCATCGTTACCATAACAGAACAATCCTATGCGGATGCCCTTCCAATAGCCACCTCGCATCGGGAATGTCTTGCCAGCAGAAATGAAGTGTTCACCATCAATGCTATAGGCAAACTGGTGGCAGTTCTGCTGACAATCGTTCGTCACTCGAAACCAGACTTTATCGAAATGCCCCTTCTGAACCAATTGCCGCTGACCGCAAGCCTCAATATAAATACCGTCTTTACATAGACCGATGCCACGAAACTCCTTACCAGAGCAGAAAAGACCAGCAAAGTTATTGCCTGATGATTCCATCATCGTAGTACTCTCACTTTGCCACCCGATAACCTTTTGCGTCAACATGTTACGACAGGCCTTCAAATCCACAGCAGGCAAGGCTTGAAGCGTCAACCATCCTTGACGGGCTGAGAGACTCCAATGAGTATCATCAGGATTATGATTCCATTGCCACTGCAAACCAAGAGGGCCAGAGAAATCATCATCTGTACGCAAAGGTAGGGATTTCTCCGATGAAATCGGCTTTTTCCAAGAAGCAACAGGCTCTCCGATGCCGTTTCCATCGAGGTCGACACCCATCAGTGGCCAGTCATCCTGCCAACGAGCAGGTTGGAGATGGACCACTCGCCCCAGCACTGGCGTCTCCTGGAAATGGTAGAACCACCAGCTGCCATCAGGTGCATCAACGAGAGCACCTTGATGAGGGCCGTTTACCTCCGTAGAACCTTGCTCGAGCACAATGCGACGATCATAAGGACCATAGATACTTCTGGAACGGAGCACAGTCTGCCAACCTTGCCCTACTCCACCCTCTGGAATAATCAGATAATACCAGCCGTTGCGTTTAAGGAACTTCGTGCCTTCGGCCACAGGCCCTTCATAGACTGTAGTACCCTCATCGAGCAGTTGCCTGCCATCAGGCGACATGCGATGCACGATGATGGGACCTGCCCCATGACGGCTGCGCCCCAGATAAGCCTGCCCGTCATCATCCCAGAATGGGCAAGGGTCTTCCCATTTCTCTACCCTGCGCACCAGATGAAGCGGAGCCCAAGGACCACGAGGATCAGTAGCAGTACTCATATAGAGTCCTTCCTCAGGCGTACAAAAGAATACATAGAAAAGTCCGTCGTGATAGCGGATGGCAGGAGCCCATGATCCTCCTGCATAATGCTGGTTAGCATCCCACCCAGGCTCATCAAAACGACGGTATATCTGACTGATATACTGCCAGTTGACCATATCGCTGCTTTCGAGCACTTGCATGCCAAGGAAATGGAAGTCAGAGGCCACCATATAATATTTCTCACCCACGCGAATGACGTCAGGATCAGAGAAGTCGGCATTCAGCACGGGATTGCGATAGGTACCATCACCCTGATCACCCCATGAAAGGGTCGACATAAGGCATAATGCAAGGAGTAAACACTTCATAAGTTACAAATAATTTCTTTGATGTTGCAAAGATACATTTTTCCAACTTAATAATGAACAGGTTATGGATATTTTTTCTATCTTTGCGAAAGAAAATATTATCAACTAAAAACTTTAATGATGAAAAAACTCATTTTAATGCTGCCATTATTGGCGCTTTTCGGTTGTGCCGCTCCAGAAGCAGAGGCACCCGTACTGAAGATCGACGGCGGTCTGGTTCAAGGCGTTGTGGCTGAAAATCCAGGTGTGTATGTCTACAAGGGTATCCCCTACGCAGCACCTCCCATTGGAGACCTGCGCTGGAAAGAACCACAGCCCGTCATTGCATGGGACAGTATCCGCATCTGTGACCGTTTCGGCCATCCTGGCTATCAGGCTGTTCACTATCCTGGTTTCTACGCCTCTGAGTGGGGGTACGGCGACGAAGCACCCTACAGCGAGGATTGTCTTTATCTGAATGTCTACACCAAGGCTCCTGGTGACGTAAACAGGAAACTGCCTGTAGCCTTGTGGATCCACGGAGGCGGTTATCGCGAAGGATGGGGCACTGAGCCAGAGTTCGACGGCCAGGAATGGGCTTCAAA
>JAEETB010000351.1 GCA_016286575.1 Prevotella sp. | reverse complement strand
AAGAGATCAAGTGAAGATGGCAGTTCTTCGAGAACAGAAGCATCGCCGCTCTTGATGGCCCACTTCATGATAGAAAGTGGTGTGGCACCAGTCTCTGCATCCAGATAGCTGCTCAGTTGTCCAACCTTTGGCCAGGTGGTCATCTGTGCAGGGAAAGCTACCAACAAGGCAGCTCGACCAACAAGCGCTGGGTTGAAGAGGTTATTACCAAGTCCTCCAAAAGTCATCTTGGCCACACCGATAGCGAAAAGCGCACCGATGATGATAATCCAGATGGGGAGGTTTGATGGCAGGTTAAATGCCAGCAGCAGACCCGTGAGGACGGCCGAACCATCGAGAACACTGTTACGCTCCTGCTTCAAAATATATTTGCTGATAGCCCACTCAAAGAAGACGCAGGCTGCCACACTCGTTGCCGTCACAATGACGGAACCCAGTCCAAAGAAATAGAACGACACGAGTAGTGCAGGCATCAGAGCGATGATCACACCATACATGTTACGCTCTACCGAGTCAGTACCGTGGGCGTGTGGCGATAATGATACAATTAACTTTGACATTAAACGTTAAACATTAAAGATTAAACATTTTATTTCTTAGCAGCGCGGCTGCGGATGATGCCCATCACTGTACTCTTGCCCTGACGGATATTGTCGAGCAACGGACGATGGGCTGGACAAGTGAACTGACACGAGCCACACTCGATACAGCTGACGATGTCTTCACGCTCTGCACGCTCCCAGTTCTTGACCTCAGAAAGTTTGGCTAGCAGATAGGGCTCAAGTCCCATCGGACAAGCGCTGACGCATTTCGCACAACGGATACAAGGCTGAGGCTCCTTACGACGCGCTTCGTCATCAGAGATGATAGTGACCGAATTGGTACCTTTGCAAATAGGCACTTCAGTAGAGGTCAGAGCCTTTCCCATCATCGGACCACCAGCAAGCAACTTGTTATCGCCCTCAGGCATACCACCACAGGCATCGATGAGATCCTGCATAGGTGTTCCCATACGAACAAGGAAATTACCTGGGTTAGCGAGTCGCTTACCTGTTACGGTGGTGTAACGCTCGAACAGTGGCTTGCGCTTCATCACGGCCTCGTAAACGGCAAAGGCTGTTCCAACATTCTGAACGATAGCACCTACGTTGACGGGAATTGCTGGAGGTGCTGGCACCTGACGATGGATAACAGCATCAACGAGCTGCTTCTCACCACCCTGCGGATAACGCTGCTTCAGGGGAACAACCTCTACACTGTACTTAGAACCTCCAAACTTCTCTGCACACTTCTGTGTGAGCAGTTCGATTGCAGCTGGTTTGTTGGTCTCGATACCGATATATCCAGTGGTAACCTTGGCTCCAACCATCAACAGTTCAAGACCAATGAGAATCTCGTCTGCATGCTCCATCATCAGACGGAAGTCGGCGGTAATATATGGCTCACACTCTACGGCATTGATAATCACACACTCGGCTTTTGCTGTAGGAGGAGGTGTCAACTTAATGAAAGTGGGGAAACAGGCACCACCCATACCAACGACACCAGCGTCCTTGATACGAGTGACAATCTCTTCAGGCGTCAGTTCGGGGTGAGCCTCTACCGTTTCCAGTTTATCGGAACGATCAATGCTCTCCTCCCATTCATCACCCTCTACATTTATGATAATAACGGGTTTACGATAGCCTGTAGCATCAATAGCAGTGTCAATCTTAGCAACCGTTCCGCTGACTGATGAGAAAATGGGGGCAGAAACGAAACCTCCAGCCTCGGCAATCATCGTTCCCACCTTCACTCTGTCACCCTTCTGAACGACAGGTTTGGCAGGAGCACCGATATGCTGACTCAATGGGAAGATGGCCTGCTTGGGCAGAGCTGCTACCTTCGTGGCTACCTCGTGGGTCAGTTTATTCTCTTCTGGGTGGATTCCACCAATACTAAATGTTCTTGCATTCATAACGATGTCCTCCTTTATTTAATAGAAATACTGGAATCTGTGTCAAGCAGGGCCCTATTTGAGGGTTTGGGAGCTTTCACCTTTGTGGGCTCTGGATTCTCTGCAGGTTCCTCTGCAGGTTTCTCTACAGGTTTCTCTACGGGTTTCTCCACAGGCTTGGGAGCCTCTGCCTTTGGAGCCTCTTTCTTGGGAGTCTCTTCCTTTGGAGCTGCTGGCTCCTTGGGCTTTGGAGCAGGGGGCGGTGTGGGGAAGTTGACATCGAGGATGGCGTGCTTAGGACATACAGTGACGCACTTACGACACAGACGGCACTTCTCGAAGTCGATGTAAGCAAGATTGTTCTCAACGGTGATGGCACCGAAGTTACACTCCTTCTCACATTTTCCACATCCGATACAACTAACCTGACAAGCCTTCATGGCTACAGGTCCCTTGTCCTTGTTGACGCATGACACAAAGACTCTCCTACCCTTCGGACCCTTCTTACGGAGCTCGATGATGTTACGCGGGCAGGCCTTCACACAGGCACCACAAGAGGTACACTTGTCTTCGTCAACCTCAGGAATACCTGTCTCAGGATTAACCTTGATGGCATCAAACTTACAGGCTGCTTCACAGTCACCACAACCCAGACATCCGAAGCCACAGGCAGTCTCTCCTGCACCACAGGCATGCATGGCAGCACAGGTACGTAGACCTGCATACTCGGCGATGCGAGGACGATGCTCACATGTGCCGTTACATCTCACTACAGCCACCATCGGCTCAGTGTTGGCTATCGCCATACCAAGCAGATCGGCCACCTTTCCCATGGTCTCAGCACCACCTACAGGACACATCAGTCCGTCAAGGCTTCCTGCGTCTGCCCCTTTCACGAGGGCATCAGCCATACCGCTACATCCTGGGAATCCACATCCACCGCAATTGGCTCCTGGGAGTAACTCACCAACTTGTGCAATACGGGGATCCTCATACACAGCAAACTTCTTGGAGGCGGCAAACAGCACGACGGCTGCTATCAGGCCGATAGCTCCTAAGACGATCACTGCAATCAAGATGAAATTCATAATGCTTTGATATTGTTTTAGTTTGTTATTAA
>JAEETB010000350.1 GCA_016286575.1 Prevotella sp. | reverse complement strand
ATGGAGCGGGCCTATTACATGAACCCCGCCACCAAGCACGACATCATCACCCGTTGCCGCCGCCAGTGGTGGAACAACGCTAAATCGGTAAGATAGAAATGGAAGAGTCGAAAGAGATACAAAGCATATACAGCATATTCCGAGTCGTCATCTACGTCTCGCTGGTCGTTGAGTTTTTCGAGTATGCCTGCAATCCTGAGCTGCTCGACACGTTCGCCGGGGTGCTGACCGACCTGCATGAGCGCATGGGACGCTGGGTGATTTACCAGCCCGGTCACCTCGCCTATAGTAAGATTGCCACGCTCCTGTTGGTCATCATCACCTGCATCGGCACCCGCAACAAGAAACAGATAGAGTTCGATGCCCGTAAGATGGTGTTCTGGCCTATCGTCATCGGATTCGTGCTGGTCCTGTTGGCCGTGTGGCTCTACTACACCGACTGGCTGCACTACCGCCTGTGGATATTCCCACTGAGCATCTGGCTCTATATGGTGGCCTCCATCGTTGGCACGGTGTGCGTCCATGTGGCGCTCGACAACGTGTCGAAGTATCTGAAGGAGGGACTGATGAAAGACCGCTTCAACTTTGAGAACGAGAGTTTCGAGCAGAATGAGAAGCGCGTCGATACGAAGTACGGCGTGAACATCCCCATGCGCTACTACTATCACGGCAAGTTCCGTCATGGCTGGATCAATATCAACAACCCCTTCCGTGGTACGTTCGTCGTGGGTACGCCTGGATCGGGTAAGACATTTTCTGTCATTGAGCCGTTCATCCGTCAGCACTCGGCCAAGGGCTTTTCGATGGTGGTGTACGACTACAAGTTTCCTACCCTCGCCCAGAAGCTCTACTACCACTACCGCATCAATAAGGCGAAGGGCAAGACACCGCCGGGTTGCCAGTTCAACATCATCAACTTCGTGAATGTGGAGTATTCGCGCCGTGTGAACCCTATCCAGCATAAGTACATCGACTCATTGGCCGCTGCCCAGGAGACCGCAGAGACATTGGTCGATTCGCTGAACAAAGGCAAGAACGAGGGTGGCGGTGGCTCCGACCAGTTCTTCAAGACCTCTGCCGTCAACTTCCTCGCCGCCTGCATCTACTTCTTTGTGAACTACAAGCGCCTGCCCTACGACAAGGACGGCAACGAGCTGGTGCCGGAATATACGGAGGACAAAGAAACGCACCACAGGAAACTGACGGGCCGTGTGTTTGACAAGGCTGGCAATACCGTCACGCCAGCCTATTGGTTGGGCAAGTACAGCGACATGCCGCATGTGCTGTCGTTCCTGAACATCGACTACAAGACCATGTTCGAGATACTGCAGACCGACCCTGAGATATTCCCGCTGATTGCACCGTTCAAGTCGGCTCTCGATGGCAAGGCGATGGAACAACTGGAGGGTATGATCGGTACGCTGCGTGTGCAGACCTCGAAGCTGGCCACCAAGGAAGCCTACTGGATATTCCACAAAGATGGTGATGACTTCGACCTGAAGGTCAGTGACCCCAAGAGTCCGTCGTACCTACTCATTGCCAACGACCCGGAGAAGGAACAGATTGTGGGTGCCTTGAACGCCATGATCCTGAACCGTCTGGTGACGCGAGTGAACAGTGGTCAGGGCAAGAACATCCCCGTTGACATCTGTGTGGACGAGGTGCCGACGCTCTATTTCCACAAGATTGACCGTCTGATTGGAACTGCGCGAAGCAACAAGGTGGCCGTCATTCTCGGATTCCAGGAACTGCCGCAGTTGGAGGCCGATTACGGCAAGGTGGGTATGCAGAAGATAATCACCACCATCGGTAATGTCGTGTCCGGCTCTGCGCGTAACAAAGAGACGCTCGAATGGCTCTCCAACGACATCTTCGGCAAAACGGTACAGCTCAAAAAGGGTGTCACCATCGACCGCGACCGCACCAGCATCAATCTCAACGAGAACATGGACTCGATGGTTCCTGCCTCGAAAATCTCGGATATGCCCTCCGGCTGGATCTGCGGACAAGTGGCCCGCGACTTCACCCCCACCAAGACTGGCCGTCACGGTTCGATGAACATCCAGAAGTCGGAGGAGTTCCAGACCTCGAAGTTCTATTGCAAGACCAACTTCGACATGGCCGAAATCAAAGCCGAGGAAGAGGATTATGCCAATTATCCGCTCCCCATCGCCTACGATTTTAAATCCGTCGATGCCCGCGAGCGCATCTTATACATGAACTATAACCGCGTAAAGGCCGATGTTGACAGCCTAATCCTCGAAGTCGAACAGGAGTTCAAGAAATAGGATAAGCCCCGGCTTGCAACTGCAGGTCGGGGCTTAGATATCCCTAAATTCCGCAGCACTTTAGTTTAACTTTCTTTATAAGTTCCTGAGCAACAAAAAGTTCTTCGACGCGCGAAGCGGCAAAGCCGAGCGGCTCAGGATTTTGCCATGTCAGATTTTTCACTTACCTTAGTGCTGCAAATCAAGACAAGCAAAATCATCAATGACATGGCAAAAGTACAAATAAAATCTGAGAAAATCACCGCTTTTGGCGGAATATTTTTCGTTTTGGACAAATTCGACTCTATTCTGTCCTCTGTGATAGACTCACACTTAGGACTTCGGAACATACACGGGGACGGTTCTTTCGTTATCACAGCACGATAACAAAAGAACCGTCCCTCTGTTATGAAATATATATCACCAGATCTGCACGCGCTTCTCTGGTGCGAGATAGAGTTTCCCGTCAGTCACGTTGAAGAGCCTGTACCAGTCGTCGAAGAGTGTCACGATGACATTGACGCGGTTTTGGGGGATTGAATGGACGTCAAGGTACAACGCCTTCTTTTGGTCAAGGGTGGGATATTCCAGCCACAGTTTTGCATAGTGCAGGAAGAACTCCTGGCAGGCATAGTCGAGGGCAGCCCCCTGCAGCCCCTCATCCATTTTCTTCTGCTTGAAGAGTGAGTAGGCCAGCGTCATGCCGCCGTAGTCGGCCATGTTCTCCCCCAGCGTCTTTTTGCCATCGGCCGGCTGTCCGGGGTAGGCCTCCATACGGTTGTAGAGCGCAA
>JAEETB010000349.1 GCA_016286575.1 Prevotella sp. | reverse complement strand
GTGAAGTCGGAATTGCTAGTAATCGCGGATCAGCATGCCGCGGTGAATACGTTCCCGGGCCTTGTACACACCGCCCGTCACACCATGAGAGTCGGGAACACCCGAAGTCCGTAGTCTAACCGCAAGGGGGGCGCGGCCGAAGGTGGGCTTGATAATTGGGGTGAAGTCGTAACAAGGTAGCCGTATCGGAAGGTGCGGCTGGATCACCTCCTTTCTAAGGAGAAATTGGGTGCCGACGAGGCGCTCATAAGTTCCTAAGGTCAGGCCGTTCGCATGTGTGCGCGAGTCCTTTGCATTGTTTAATTTAGAGGGTACACGCTCCAAATTGCCTTTAAGACTTGAAGCCCCGCGAAGCGGAGCTTCTTTGTCGGGCCGGGCAAGGCGAGACCCTCGTCCCTGTCCGAGCGAACGGAAGTTCGCGAGGAAGAGGAGATGCAGCGAAGTGATAGGAAGTTTTCGCGGGAAGCCGCAAGGCTGGACGCGGAAACGGAATGAGCGGAGCTTGCATCGACGATATGGGCTGATAGCTCAGCTGGCTAGAGCACACGACTGATAATCGTGAGGTCGGTGGTTCGAGTCCACTTCAGCCCACCACGGGGCCGCTCCAAATTGCCCTAAGGACTCGAAGCCCCGCAGAGCGGAGCTTCTTCGTCGGGCCGGGCAATTTGTCGCCTTCAAACTTCAAACGCATCGCTAGTTTGAAGTTTGAGGAGACGGAGAAACACCCTCGTCCCTGTCCGAGCGAACGGAAGTTCGCGAGGAAGAGGAGATGCAGCGAAGTGAGTGAGCTTTGGCGCATGCGCCGAAGCGAACGATACGGAGCTTGCATCGACGATCTGCACATTGAAAACTGAACAAAGGAAAGACAAGCAAGGCAACAGAAGGAAATTCAGAAGCAATTGTGGAACTAAGCAATTAGGGTAACAATTTCGTAGAAGAAATCCTGAATGAGCCTGCATAATTCAGAGAACCAATATCAGACGCGAGCCCGAAACTCCCGTCTCCATCCGAGCGGATGAACATCCGCGAGGAAGAGGAGGCGCAGCGGAGTGAGTAAGCTCTGCCGCAAGCGGCAGAGCGCACGATACGGAGCTTGCGCCGACGAGGTTAAGCTAGAAAGAGCGCAAGGGGAATGCCTTGGCATCAGGAGCCGAAGAAGGACGTGACAAGCTGCGATAAGCTTCGGGGAGCGGCACATACGCATCGATCCGGAGATTTCCGAATGGGGAAACCCGGCAGATCAGCAATCTGTCATCCGTAACTGAATCCATAGGTTACGGAGGGGAACCGCCTGAACTGAAACATCTAAGTAGGGCGAGGAAAAGACATCAACCGAGATTCCGCAAGTAGTGGCGAGCGAACGCGGAAGAGGCCAAACCGGAGGTCAGCAATGATCTCCGGGGTAAGGACCCGCATCACGTGACTGGAAGCTAGTAGAACGGCATGGGAAGGCCGGCCACAGAGGGTGAGAGCCCCGTATACGAAAGCGGAAGGGAGCAGCGGGTATCCGGAGTACCGCGGGACACGAGGAATCCCGTGGGAAGGCGGGTGGACCACCATCCAAGCCTAAATACTACCTGATGACCGATAGAG
Source organism: Prevotella sp. (assembly GCA_016286575.1). GTDB lineage: Bacteria > Bacteroidota > Bacteroidia > Bacteroidales > Bacteroidaceae > Prevotella. The sequence goes on along the minus strand of JAEETB010000349.1, from coordinate 1,469 downwards.
GAGCAGTACCGTGAGGGAAAGGTGAAAAGCACCCCGGGAGGGGAGTGAAAGAGTACCTGAAACCTTGTGCTTACAAGCACTCAGAGCCCGTTAAGGGGTGATGAGGTACCTTTTGTAGAATGGTCCGGCGAGTTATAGTATGCAGCGAGCTTAAGTCATTCAGTGACGGAGGCGAAGGGAAACCGAGTGTTAATAGCGCGCCAAGTTGCATGCCATAGACCTGAAACCGTGTGACCTATCCATGCCCAGGTTGAAGTTGAAGTAAAATTCAATGGAGGACCGAACACACGTTCGTTGCAATGACCGGTGATGAGGTGTGGATAGCGGAGAAATTCCAATCGAACTCGGAGATAGCTGGTTCTCCCCGAAATAGCTTTAGGGCTAGCGTTTAGTTAGTTTACCGGAGGTAGAGCACTGAATGGGCTAGGGGCTGATGAAGTTACTGAACCCTATCAAACTCCGAATGCCGGATAAATGATGCTGAGCAGTCAGACGGTGTGAGATAAGTTTCATCGTCAAAAGGGAAACAGCCCAGACCCACAGCTAAGGTCCCGAATATATGCTAAGTGGAAAACGATGTGGATTTGCACAGACAACCAGGATGTTGGCTTAGAGGCAGCCACTCATTAAAAGAGTGCGTAATAGCTCACTGGTCGAGTGGATCTGCGCGGAAAATGTAACGGGGCTAAGCATATAACCGAAGCTTGGGAACGCTTAATGCGTTGGTAGGGGAGCGTCGAATGCGAGGGGAAGCATGACCGGAAGGACGTGTGGATTGCATTCGAGTGAGAATGCCGGAATGAGTAGCGAGAATTATGTGGGAATCATAATGGCCGAAAATCTAAGGTTTCTTGGGCTAGGTTCGTCCGCCCAAGGTAAGCCGGGAGCTAAGGCGAGGCCGAAAGGCGTAGTCGATGCACATACGGTTGAAATTCCGTAGCCGCCGAAGCTGTTAAGTACGCTGACACGTTAAGCTAGCCCGACCCGGGCGTTGGTAGACCCGGGCGTAAGGGACCGAACTTCAGTAGGGAAGCGGGCGATGCATAGCGGCGAGAAAAGGCGTATGGATTGGTTAGGCGCCCGTACCGCAAACCGACACAGGTAGATGAGGAGAGAATCCTAAGGCCAACGGGAGAAGGGTTGTTAAGGAACTCGGCAAATTGACCCCGTAACTTTGGAATAAGGGGAGCCCCCCGGAAGGGGGGCCGCAGCGAATAGGCCCAAGCGACTGTTTACCAAAAACACAGGTCTCTGCTAAATCGAAAGATGACGTATAGGGGCTGACGCCTGCCCGGTGCCGGAAGGTTAAGAGGAGGACTCATCGCAAGAGAAGGCCCGAATCGAAGCCCCGGTAAACGGCGGCCGTAACTATAACGGTCCTAAGGTAGCGAAATTCCTTGTCAGGTAAGTTCTGACCCGCACGAATGGCGTAACGACTTGGGCACTGTCTCAACAGCCCGCCCGGCGAA
>JAEETB010000348.1 GCA_016286575.1 Prevotella sp. | reverse complement strand
CTGTTGGGATGTCTCTCAAACTCTTCTGCCATCTCAATCATATAGAGAATTTTCTCCCTTGTGAGATCGGCAATTGTTACAAAATTATGCTTATCCATTCGTAATTTTGATTTTGTTGGCACAAAATTACACATTATTTCTGATTTCCGTGCGATATTATCAAAGAAAATTGTAATTTTGCACCAAGATACTTAAAAAAGTAACATTATTTAGATTATGAGGAAGCTATTTGTCTATTTTCTGTGGACATTATTGTTTATCATCATTTTCGGTGCTGCAACCGCATTTTATGCCATTAACGAAGGATGGATTGGTTATATGCCTCCTATTGAGGACTTGCAGAACCCTATCAACCGTTTTGCCACTCAGATCTATTCTGCCGACGGCAAATTGATTGGAACGTGGAATTATAACCGTGAGAATCGTGTGATGGTCGATTACACAAAGATTGCTCCGTCGCTTGTGAAAGCACTCGTGGCTACGGAGGATGTGAGATTCTACGACCATTCCGGCATAGATTTCTATGCACTTGGACGTGCTGTGGTTAAACGTGGATTATTAGGGCAGAAAAGTGCTGGTGGTGGATCAACCATTACCCAGCAATTGGCTAAGCAGCTCTATTCAGAACACGCTAGTACAACGATGGAACGACTGCTTCAGAAACCTATTGAGTGGGTTATCGCTGTGAAGCTGGAGCGTAACTATACGAAGGATGAAATTATTACGATGTATCTGAATTATTTTGACTTCCTTCATAACGCTGTCGGCATCAAGACTGCTGCAAACACTTATTTCAGTAAAGAACCGAAGGATTTGACAGTTACCGAGTCGGCGACGCTCGTCGGACTTTGCAAGAACCCGTCGTACTACAATCCTGTCCGTAATCCAGAACGTAGCCGTGATCGCCGTAATGTGGTTCTTGGGCAGATGTTGAAAGCTGGTTATCTGACTCAGGAAGAATTCGACAAATATTGTGCAGAACCTCTCACTTTAAAGTTCCATGTATCTGATCATAAGGAAGGACTTGCTGTATACCTGCGTGAGTTCCTCCGTCGTTATCTCACAGCAAAAAAGCCTGAGCGTGCGCTCTATCCTTCATGGAATATGGTGAAGTATTTTAATGACTCAATTAATTGGGAATCAGATCCTTTGTATGGTTGGTGCAACAAAAACAAGAAGCGTAATGGCGATAACTACAGTATATACACGGATGGTTTGAAAGTATATACAACCATAGACTCAAGAATGCAGAAATATGCAGAACAGGCCGCATACCAACATGTGGTTAAATTCCTGCAGCCTGCTTTTGACAAGGAGAACAAGAACAAGGCAAATGCGCCCTATTCTTCTAATCTGACCTCTCAGCAAGTCCAACAGATCTTGAACCGTTCCGTCCGTCAGTGTGAACGCTACAGAGTGTTGAAGGAGAGTGGTGCATCTGATGATGAGATTCATAAATCATTTCGCACACCAACGGAAATGTCTGTGTTCACCTATCATGGTGAAGTTGATACAATCATGACACCTCTTGATTCGATAAAATATTACAAATCATTCTTGAGGACGGGCTTTGTCAGTGTATGTCCACAAAATGGACACGTGAAAGCATATGTCGGTGGACTTGATTATGCTCATTTCGCTTATGATATGGTAATGGATGGCCGTCGTCAGGTTGGATCGACGATTAAGCCTTTCCTGTATTCGTTAGCGATGGAAAATGGTTTTTCACCTTGTGATGTTGCTCCTAATGTACAGCAGACCTATATGGTAGCAGGACAGGCTTGGACTCCTCGTAACGGTAGCAAAGCTCGTTATGGGGAGATGGTAACACTGAAGTGGGGACTCCAACAGTCTAATAACTGGATATCTGCTTATCTGATGAGCAAGCTTAATCCACAGGCATTTGTTGATTTGCTCCATGAATATGGTATACGTAATCCTGAAATTCATCCATCTATGTCTCTTTGCTTAGGTCCTTGTGATATCAGTGTTGGTGAAATGGCTAGTGCATATACCGCTTTTGTTAATCATGGTATTCGTGCTTCTCTGATGTTTGTTACTAAGATTGAAGATGGTGAGGGTAATGTAATTGCTCAGTTCCAACCTCGTATGAATGAGGTGATAAGCGAGGAGAGTGCTAATAAGATGATTTATATGCTTAAGAGTGTTGTGGATGGAGGAACTGCCAGTCGTTTGCGTTTCAAGTACAACTTGAAAGGTGACATCGGCGGAAAGACGGGAACAACCAATAACAATAGCGATGCTTGGTTTATGGGTATTCTGCCTACACTTGTTAATGCATGTTGGGTTGGCGGCGATGACCGCGATATTCATTTCAACTCAATGGCAATGGGACAAGGTGCATCTGGAGCTCTGCCAATCTTTGCTCTTTATATGCAACAGGTGTATAAAGATGAGCAGTTAGGCTATAATGAAAATGCGATATTCGATTTGCCAGAAGGTTATGATCCATGTTCATTTGTCGACGAGTCTTTAGAGGAGGGTTCTGAGGTCGAAATTGATGAGCTTTTCGAATAATCCCTTTATTAATAATATAAGGTGTATTGGCGAATTGTCATGAATCCCGAAAACTTTTGGGATTTCGATAAAATTTTCCATTAAAAGTTTGGAAGGTATCGAAATTTGTTGTACCTTTGCACTCGCTTTCGCGCAAAAATTGAGGTGCGGGGCAAAAAGGAAAGAGTTCTTTGAAAGATTTACATAGACAGAAGTAGTACAAGAAGCGAGAGCAGAAATGCTCTTGGGTAATAGAAGAACAAACCGTCAAGAGATTGACAAGGTGCTTTAACTTGATACTGGATAGTCGTTCTGAGACAGATTAAAAGATATAGTATTTACAAGGCTTCTAGGAGCGAGAGAAATGAAAGCTTGCTTTCAATTTCCGAGCGACGACGAAGACTCGTAGAAAATATCGAAGATATTTTATACAATGAAGAGTTTGATCCTGGCTCAGGATGAACGCTAGCTACAGGCTTAACACATGCAAGTCGAGGGGCAGCATGATCTTAGCTTGCTAAGATTGATGGCGACCGGCGCACGGGTGAGTAACGCG
>JAEETB010000347.1 GCA_016286575.1 Prevotella sp. | reverse complement strand
TGATGGCCTCTGTCGTGCCTTGTTTCAGCCACCAGTAGTGGTAGGGCTTCGAGGTGTCGGAAGAGCGCTTGGGCTCCCACTGGTCGTTGGTGCCGCCAGCCCAAGAATCGACGGGGGCTGTCTCGGGAGCATCGTTCTGGATAGGACCACGATTGCAGAAGGTCTGAGCCTTCGAGGCAATCGTCGGTAGTGGAGCGGCTACAGCCTTGACTGGGGTGTTGGCAATCCAGATCTCCATCTGCTCGTTGCCACGATTGTTCCAAGTAGAATAAGGGATAGCACGGAACTTCACGTCTTTCACCTCGCCGTCTTGCTGCAGCTCCTTAGCATTTCCTTCGAGCACCATTACACCATTCAGGAGGTTCTGCTCATAGTGGGCAGCAATGGGAGCGCTGTTAAGGATGTACTTATTGAAGACTTTATGATCTACCTGATCTGTACCTTCGAGGCAGAACACGATAGGGCCGCGCTCTAAAGCCATCTTGCCGCGATCGTCCTCAGCATTGTCGTTAGCCACAATGCGACGCACGTCCATCGGGAAGTTGAGTTCGATGACGTCACCCTTCTTCCAACTGCGATTCAGGGTGATATAGTCACGATTCTCTGGATAGAGTGCCTGACCGTTCACACTGACGCTATAAGTCTTGGCCTTGTCCTGATACTGATAAAGGTCATTGTTCGTGGGTGAGGTCTTCAACCAGGAAGGGATGTGGAGCTTGATGGCGAATTTGCCGCTGCCCTTTGTCATCTTGATGCGAATCTTACCATCCCAGGGATAGTCGGTAGTCTGCTCCAGTTCGATGTTACCAATCTTGGCCTTGCCCTGTGCATAGAGGTTCACGAAGATATCCTTCCCCTGCTGGGCATAGATATAACCAGGAACGGAAGCCACAAAACGGGTGATATTGCCTGGACAGCAGGCACATCCGAACCACTTCTGACGCTCGTGCTCACCGTCGCTCTCCAAGGGATTGTCATAGAAGAACTTATCGCCACTCAGTGAGACACCGCTCAACACATTATTATATAAGGCACGCTCGCATACGTCGATATACTTCGATTCACCAGTGGCGAGGAACATACGATAATTCCAATACACGTTGGCGATGGCAGCACAGGTCTCGCAATAGGCTGTATGATTGTTCAGTTCGTAGTTAGGACCAAAGCCTTCGCCCTGTGGACGACTGCCGATACCCCCAGTGATGAAGAGTTTCTTCGAAGACATATTCTGCCAAATACGCTCCAAAGCCTTGAAATAAGCCTTGTCGCCTGTGAGGGCAGCCACATCGGCTACACCTGAATAGAGATAGCCTGCACGAACGGAATGACCAACTATCTCCTCTTGTTGCAGGATGGGCATGTGGTCCTGAGAGTACTCGCTGGGCTTGTGCCCGTCGGTGCAACGCCCTGTCTCATCGACAAAATACTTGGCGCCTTCGAGATATTTCTTGTTGCCCGTGACCTTATACAACTTGCAGAGTGCCATCTCGATGATGGGGTGTCCACCCGGACGATGAATCTGCCCTTCGTTGGGACCGAAAGTCTTGCAGACGAGGTCTGCGTTCTTAATGGCGACATTGAGAAAGGTCTTCTTACCTGTAGCACGATAGTGGGCCACAGCACTCTCGATGAGGTGACCTGAGTTATAGAGCTCGTGCGAATTGATCTTCTCCCACTTGTGCGTACCCCACCAGCCACTCAGGCGCGTACATTTATTAGTAACACATGTTGTCAGATAGCCGTCGGGCTCCTGTGCCTGAGCAATGATGTTAATGACGGAGTCGAGATAGTGATCGAGTTTGGCGTCGTAATGGACAGCCAGCGAATAAGAGGCTCCTTCGATGACCTTGTAGGGGTCGGTATCATCGAAGGAGAAATCACCACGATGCTCACCCTTGATGAGACCAGCGGCAATCGCGAAGTTGTCGAAACGGCCATTCACCTCACACTCATGAAAGGCTGAAGGAATAGAAACCGTACGATTGATCTCTATACGTGGCGACCAGAAACCGTCGTTCAGGTGTACCTGGGTGAAGGACACCTCCTGAATCGGAGCCTGGGGCTGTGACTTCTTTGCGGCACTGGCGGTAATGGTCAGTGCAGTCATGCCTATCAGGAATAATACTCTTTTTTCCATTTTGCTGATTGGTTTTGTTCGTTATGTTAGCGGTTTAGAATTCTGCTGCAAAATAATAAAATAATGTTGAGACGGGATACCACTATCGTCCAAGATCATGCAAATATCGTCCAAACCCGCCTGAAAAGGGCATTTTTGGACGATTTTTCCAGTGAGTTTGGACGATATTTTTATCCTGTTCACCGGAATGTTGCTATCTTTGCACCAGAATTAAACAAGCGTATGAAAATGAACCTAAAGAAGCTACTTGCACTCGCCACCTTATTTATAATATATGGCAGTAACCTATCTGCCAAGGACTATACGGTGAGCTCGCCCAACGGCAAGAACGTGGCAACAGTAGATGACAGTCTTAACATCACAGTATCCCACTCAGGAAAACAAGTGATGGCAATCAAGGCTGACCAGACCTACTGTTTATTCCCACACTGGGAACAAAACGTTCCCACACTGGGACTAAAACGTTCCCACACTGGGAATATCAAGGGAGCCAGAACCTCCCGTATCGCCGAGTCCATTCAGGCACCATTCTACAGGCAGAGAAAGTTTGATATCGAAGGAAACCAACTCGACCTGAAACTGCGTGATGGTTTCGGTATGCAAGTGAGAGCCTATGATGAGGGCGTAGCCTACCGTTTCTATTCGACGAACAAGAAAGGGACGATCATTGCCGATGAAACTGCAGATTTCCATTTCCCGGAGAATGCTAAAGCCTGGCTCGCTTACTCCACCAACGACGAAAAACCCTTTGCGATGGCCTTCCAGAACTATTACGACGAGACTCATCTCTCTAAGGCCAAGGATAAATACATATTCCTGCCTGCTACCATCGAGAGCGGCGACGTAAAGGTAACTATCCTCGAGAGTGACCTCCGTGCCTATCCAGGTATGTTCGTCAAGGCTGACGGCTTACATCTGAGAGCCGCCTTCGCAAAATATCCAAAAC
>JAEETB010000346.1 GCA_016286575.1 Prevotella sp. | reverse complement strand
AGCCCGAGGTGATCTCTATGACGATTAATACGCGTAGTATCGGTGGCGAAGGTGATACCACAGGCATCCATGAAGCGAAAAGAGAGGGAGTGGGCCGTGAGGAATGGTACACCCTGCAAGGCCAGCGTGTAACTAATCCAGGAAAGGGCCTCTATATCAAGAATGGTAAAAAGGTCCTGATTAAGTAGTTTCCTGTTGCATAAGCTGATAGGCACTAGGTGAGCAACCTTTAAATGCCTTGAAATTCCTATAGAAAGCACTTACTGACGTGAATCCGGATTTGTTGGATACATCTGTCAGGAGTGCTTTCGGGTTTTCTTCTATCAAATGGGCAGCATATTCTATACGCTTCTGGTTGATGTATTTGGTAAACGAAAGCCCCATTTTGACGTTGATAGCCTGATAGATGTAGTTCTTGTTGGTAAATAGACGCTTTGCCAGATCATCTGTCTTTAAGTTGGGCTGTAGATAGAGTCTTTCCTCTTCTATCAATTTCTGGATAGACTCGGACAAATTGCTCTGATTAATATCCGATTGCGGTTTAATCTCATACTCGTTTTCCTCATCAACCATATTCTTGATGGAGAATTGCAGATGAAGTCCAACGTGGCCAATCAATAATAATAATGTAGAGAATAGAACTGATGGTACTGCCAAAAACCAGAGAGAGCCTGTAAATTGACTGCGTCCGATGATATTGAAGCAGAAGGAAATGAATGATGTCACTGCAAACAATATGAGAAGGCTTCGCACGTTTGACAGCAGTTTACCTTCTGTGTTAGAATAATTATTCTCGATTGTCAGATCGTATTGTCTGACATATTGCCAGCTGAAATATAAGACGGGAGGAATCTCTAAAGCAAAGACAATCCTTACCATCATGTGAGCAATACCCTGCCACCATGCCAAACCACTGAGCGTGACAAATTCATTATGGTATAAGTGGTGGCTAATAAATTGTGACAATTCGGTATGATTCATCAGTAGATAGAGGATACCGATTGTCAAGCTACATGCGAAAGATGGTAATAGATATGCAATCTGTCGTTTGTGATTTGGATGACGTAGTGCGAGCTCTTCTATATAAATAAAAAAGAGTGGGAACACGGCTGGATTACAGAAACTATAGATTGTATCTGATACTATGATGTATTTCGCCTGGTGGCTGAAGAAAATGCTGTGTGCCCAATATAAAGCGGTGGCAGTCACCATCAATAATAGCAGTACAAATCTAGGCTTGTTCCATCTGTCGCGAAGACAGAGAGCCAAGAGTGCAGAAAGGATGGCACAGACCATCATGGGCATGGTTATGATAATAGTATGAATCATGTTTGCAAAATTAGGAATTATTATTTGAACTATTTTCTTTTTTCTATAAAATGTGGATTATTAGGGCCTTTAATTAGCAGAATTTAAGAATTTGCACGATTGTTTTATGAATTTGCACGGTTGCTTTAAGTAAGATTTTGTAAATTTGCCACAAATTAATCCACAAACTTAAAACATTGCAATTATGAAGGCATTTTTACACAAAAGATTTACTTGGCTGGTTGTTTTAATAGCGTTAGCTGTAAACACGGCGATGGCACAAAACCATCACATGGCAACTCCAGTAGAACCTGGTTCAAAAGGCAATCTGCCAACTCTGCCTGCTCGTCCTGCTGAAGCGGAAGAAGGACATTTCGGTGGTTTGGAACTGGATCATCAGACTATGAATGGGATTATTTTGAATGGCTATTACACCTATGAAGGTTGGCTGAGATTCCCTAAGCCTACGGAATATGAAGCAGACTATTACACGCTCCAATACCGTCAGGTTGGTACAGATGATTGGAAAACGTGGATAGGTTCGGACGATCAGCCTTATCATTTTGAAGGCGACAATGCATGTCCTTCATTGGATTATATGGAAACAGAATTCCGCCTGAAGATTCATGGTGGACCAAAGGACGGCTATATTTCCAATGTAGTAAAGGTAACCTATCCTGTTGTCGGGAAGTGTAGAGTCAGGAGTTATCCACTACCATCTGATAACCAATTGGTGGGTCGTCCCGTCAGGCTTACTTATCTTAATGTTGACAGACATGATTATCCAGAATACAATCAAACCAAGCAATTTACTGTAGAAGATAACTGTTACCGCTATAGCTGGTATCGTCGCAATCCGAATACAGGTGAAATGACAAAGATTGAAGGTGCTAACACTACGGAGTATACTCCAACCGTTGACGATTTGGGCTATCAGGTTGTCATTGTGGTGACTGGCGATGATGAACATGTCAGTTTTATGTCGACCATCAACTTCCAGCTCGTTCAGTTACCCCTTGAGTGCTCTGTTGAATATATGGATAAGACTGGCTTCACTCTGAATTCTGCGTATGTGTTGCCTAATCCTTCAAAGAATCTGTTAATTACGGATTTGGACGATTGGGAAATGAAATCATTCGCAGATGGCTCACTCACGACCCTTAAGCCTGGACAATATACTGTTGAGATGGATTTAGAGAAGTATAATGGTGCAGAGCTGGGTTATACTGACAATCGCCTTAAAGTATCGTTTGTTTATTCTCAACCGAAATACGATGATGAAGGTAACCCGATAGAAGGTGAATATGAACCATGGTATCGTGAGGCACAACTGATGTATGACAGATATATGGTGCCGCTTACAGTGAGTGCATTGTTCAACAACGAAAAGGTTTCTACCACCTTTGATGTTATAGGTAAGAATAGGTTAGGGGAAATCGGCGTCGTGGCTACTGTCATTCCAGAGAAACTGGAAGAAGGCGTCGCCAGTTTTGAGGTCTTCAAAGGGAAATATTATGTGAAGGCTCGTAAGACTGATGGCACAATGGATACATATTATCCTAATGTTCAGCTTTGGTCTGAGGCTGAAGAGATAGAGCCGGAACCCTACTCCTGGGAAGAAGACTGGAAGCCTACCTCCGTATCAATTGCCATGCAGGCTGCACCTGCTCCTCTGACAGGTATTGGAGTGATTGAAGGAACAGTCGTGTTAAATGAACCAGCCGCTGGTACTCGTGGTGATAGTGAAGCTGAGACTGAGACATGTAAGGTTTATCTGAAAGCAAAAGATG
>JAEETB010000345.1 GCA_016286575.1 Prevotella sp. | reverse complement strand
TATTTCTGGTTAGGTACGGATGTGGAGGGCCATCAGGTAGCCCGTTGGCTGAACGATAACGGCATTGCTGCGTTCGTGCTGGAATATAGTCATGGAGGATGGGGCTCTTTTGTGTCTCATATCCACATGAAGAACAGGATGTACCCCTCAGGATATCAGGATCTTTGCGAGGCGCTGGACTCCGTGAGACAGCGTGCCGATGATTATGGCGTCAATGCCAAGCGTATCGGCTGCATGGGCTTCTCGGCTGGTGGCCATCTGGTGATGAATGTGGCGGAGCAGTTGCCTGCCAGGAAGTCGGGCATCTTCTTCGTGGCTCCCATTTATCCCGTAGTGAGCATGTCTCACGATTGTACCCATAAGCGATCGCGTAGAGGACTGTTGGGCGAAAATCCCTCTCCCGTCATGTTGGATTCATTGTCCATAGAAAAGAATGTCCCTACGGATTGTCCCCCCGTCTTTCTCGTCAACTGTGATGATGATCCTATCGTCCACCCTCGTAATGCCGAACTGTTAGACTCGGCCTTGACAGCGAACCACGTGCCCCATCAATATGAACATTATCGGACAGGCGGCCACGGCTTCGGAGTGTCACCAGAAAAGACGACAACAGAAGCTATCCAGTGGAAGTCAAGGTTCCTGGAGTGGTTGAAAGGACTTTTAAAGAAGTGAAAAATTTCTTCCTATATTTATTTGATCTCTTTCAGAGGCGGAAATCTTTCTGCTTCTGGCTGATGGCAGGCGTGATTGGCTGCCTGGTGGCCATGATGGCTTCGCTGACATATAATGAGAATATCTACGATTTCCTTCCAGTCAGTGGCAATGAGCAGAAGGCCATCACCTTATATCAGGATATATCAGGAGGACAGCGCATCTTCACGATGTTCAAGCTGAAAGATGGCAGTCAGGGTGATGATGAGACGCTCACAAACGCAGTCGATACGTTTGCCCACCTGATGCAACCTGCGTACGAAAGAGGACAGATTAGTGAGATCACGACACAGATAGATTTCGAGAAAGTGTCAGGTGTCACTGATTTTATCTATGACAATATACCGTTGATGCTCCGTGATTCTGACTATGTCAGGATGGAGCGCATCTTGTCATCGCCTGAGATAATCAACGAGCAGCTGGCCAACGACGTGCAGATGATGATGATGCCTGCGCCAGGCCTGTTCTCTGCCAGTATCAGCAAGGATCCTTTAGGGCTGTTCAGTACGGTTATCGACAGGCTGCAATCCCGTCAGTCGGCTGTTCCCATCGAATTCGACAATGGCTATATCTTTTCCCCAGGCAAGGAATATGGCATCGCCATGATGACCTCTCCTTACGGGGCAATGGAGTCGGCCAATAATAGCCGCCTCGTAGAACATGTCGACAGCATGGCGCTTCAGACCATGGCGGCCATCCCCGATGTCGAGGTCTATGCGACTGGAGCCCCTGTCATTGCCGTGGGTAATGCAGCTCAGATCAAGAAGGACAGTCAGTGGGCTATATCCATATCGGTAACGTTGATCCTCCTGCTGCTTGTATTCTCATTCCGTAAGGTCAAGAATCTGCTGCTCATAGGCGTTGCCATCGTTTTCGGATGGCTGTTTGCGATGGGATTTATGGCGGTGCTGCGAAGTGATGTCTCGTTGATCGTACTGGGAATAGGATCTATCATTATCGGTATAGCCGTTAATTATCCCCTTCATTTCATCGCCCACACGGATCATGGCGGTACTGTACGTGAGGTGTTGAAGGAGATGATCTCACCGCTGTTGATCGGAAACATCACGACAGTAGGCGCCTTTGCGAGTTTGATACCACTCGATGCGCCTGCATTGCGCGACTTAGGCCTCTTTGCTGCCTTTATGCTCGTGGGCACCATATTCTTTGTCCTGGTATTCTTACCCCATCTGGTCAAGAAGCGGGTGGCAGAGGCCGAAGAGCACCTGACATTCGGCCGCATATCCTCCATGTCTCCCGAACGTCATCGCTGGCTGCTCTGGGTGATCCTGGCCTTGACAGTCGTGTTCGGCTGGTTCAGTCTCGACACCTCCTTCGACACCGACATGCATCATATCAACTATATGACTGAAAGTCAGACGAAGTTGTTGTCGAGTATGCATGCCTCAGCGGGACTGAATGATACGGTGAATGTGTACCTGGTCACCGAGGGTGAGAACTGGGATGAGGCCCTGGATGAACGCCAGCGCATAGCTCCATTGCTTGACAGCCTACAGAAAGCCGGATCATTCAACAGTTACAGCGATGTCACATCCCTGATCTGTTCTACCGACGAGCAGCAGCGGAGGATTGAGAAATGGGAGGCGTTCTGGGAGAGACACCGTGAGTCGGCCATCGCTATCCTGAAGCGCGAGGCTCCGCGTTATGGCTTTAGCAACGATGCCTTCAGTGACTTTGAGACGATTGTTGCAGGATCCTACACGCCAAAATCATTCGACCAGTTTGAACCTATACGGTCAGTACTGATGAGTAATTCTTTCAGTACGAGTACGGGGGCTTGTTCTGTGGTGGATGTCATTGATGCCCGTGATAAAGACCTGGCGCCTTTAGAGAATGCCTTGAATGACAGGTTGGAAGGAAAAGGCTATGCTTTCGATTTCATGAGAATGAACAGTGCTGTTGCCAGCTCCTTGTCCAGCGACTTCAACTATATCGGTTTTGCTTGCGGACTGATTGTATTCGTCTTCCTTTGGATTTCCTTCGGACGACTGGAGTTGAGTTTGTTGGCATTCCTCCCCATGGCTTTGGGATGGATCTGGATTCTTGGCATCATGAGTATGTTGGGGATGCAGTTTAATATCGTCAATGTCATTCTCGCCACATTTATCTTCGGACAAGGTGATGACTATACCATCTTCATCACAGATGGACTTATCAACGAATTCGCCTACAAGAAGAAGCTGCTGCCTTCGTTTAAGAACAGTATCATCATCTCTGCCCTCATCATGTTTATCGGCATGGGCTCGCTCATCGTCGCCAAGCATCCTGCGCTTCATTCACTGGCCGAGGTGACGATTGTCGGCATGTTTACTGTGGTCTTGATGGCATGGGTCATTCCACCGCTCATCTTCGGATGGATGGTGAAACAGGGCAGTCAGGTCCGTCGATCACC
>JAEETB010000344.1 GCA_016286575.1 Prevotella sp. | reverse complement strand
ATCAGGGACGGGCTGCAGGAGTGCATCATCTGTGGTGGTGCCGAGGAGAGTAATATGTATGGCATTGCGGCTTTCGACGGGCTCCAGGCTTTCTCACAACGTGAGAACGACCCTACCCGAGCCAGCCGTCCCTTCGATCGTGAGCGCGATGGACTGGTACCCAGCGGTGGTGCTGCCACATTGATCATCGAGAGTTATGACCATGCCATGCGTCGCGGGGCTCCCATCATTGCCGAGATCCTTGGTTGGGGCTTCTCCAGCAATGGCGAGCACATCTCAAATCCTAATATTGATGGTCCTGCCTGTTCTTTGGAACAATGTTTCCAGAGTGCAGGCATCCAACCCCGCGATGTGGGCTACGTCAATGCCCACGCCACCTCAACGCCCGTTGGTGATGCCTGCGAGGCACAGGCCATCGCCCGCATCTTCGGCGATTATCGCGTGCCTGTCACCTCTACGAAGAGTCAGACGGGACATGAGATGTGGATGTCAGGCGCTTCAGAGATTGTCTATTCCACGCTGATGATGAAGAACGACTTCATCGCCGGGTCGCTGAACTTCGAGAACCCCGACGATAAGACTGCCTGCATCCATGTGCTGCCTGAGACCGTCGAAACCCACTTCGACATGTTCCTTAGCAACTCCTTCGGCTTCGGAGGCACAAATTCGACCCTGATTGTCAAGAATATCATAAAATAAAGATTATATGAGAAAGTTACTATTGATGTTAGCCGCAGTCGTCATCGCCTGCAGTTGCAGTGAGAAGAAAGAGAATGGGAAGAAAGCACCCATCCGTGTGAAGACCCAGGTGGTATCGCCAGCGATGGCCGATAACAGCGTCTCTTATGTAGGCATCGTCGAGGAGCGCGAGGGGACAGCTGTCAGCTTTACGGGCATGGGTGTGGTGAAGCGTCTGCTCGTGAGCGAGGGACAGGCCGTGGGGCGTGGACAACTCCTCGCAGAGATGGACGACACCCAGGCCCGTAACCTCCTGACCGGTGCCGAAGCAGCGATGAAACAAGCCAACGACGCCCATGAGCGCTACGGCATGCTCCACGAGAACGGTTCACTGCCTGAAGTAAAGTGGGTAGAGATTGAGAGTAAGGTAGAGCAGGCCAAGTCACAGCTCGAGGTAGCCAGGAAGAATCTGGCAGACTGCCGATTGACGGCCCCCGTGAGCGGCATCATCGGCAAGAAACTCGTTGGGGCTGGTGAGACAGCCATGCCATCTCAGGCCGTAGTCACGATTCTCGATATCTCAAGTGTGAAGGTGAAAGTCTCCGTGCCCGAAGCCGAGATCAGCCGCCTTAACAGCACGACACCCTCGACCATCATGGTGGAGGCTGCAAAGACCACGCTCAAGGGAGGACATATAGAAAAAGGTATAGAGGCAGATCCTCTGACACATACTTACGACGTACGCATACAGGTACAGAACAGCGACAGGAAACTCTTGCCTGGTATGGTAGCCAATGTGCAGTTCTCACCTGATGGCTCTGCGAGTCTCCAGGCTAAATCGTTACCCGTCACGTCTGTTCAGCGTCGCAGCGACGGCTCACTCTTTGTCTGGACCATTGCCAACGACAGCACCGCCCATCGTACGACAGTCACTACCGGCGACACTCACGGCAATTATATCACTATCGTCGACGGCATCAACCTTGGCCAGCGCGTGGTAACGGAGGGCTATCAGAAACTGAGTGAGGGAACAAGGGTCAGATTCTAATTTAGAATGAAGAGTTTATGGAGAATAAGATGAATTGGCTGAAATGGCCATTGGATCATTACCCGATATCGCTGCTTATCATCAGCATCCTCTTCGTGCTGGGAATCTACGGCATGTACGTGATGCCCAAGGATGAGTTCCCCCACGCCACCATCCGTCAGGGTGTGGTGGTAGCGGTCTATCCTGGTGCTACCTCTGAGGAAGTCGAAGAGCAGGTGGCCAAACCGCTCGAGCGTTACCTCTTCACCTTTGGTGAGGTAAATCGTGTGAAGACGACCTCACAGTCGCAGAACGGCATGTGTATCATGATGGTGAAGCTCAACGATGATGTGAACAATAAGGACGAGGTGTGGAGCAAGATCAAGCATGGACTGAACAACTTCAAGAGCGAGCTGCCTGCAGGTGTGCTCGCCATCGTGGTCAATGATGACTTCGGCAACACCTCTGCCCTGCTCGTGGCCATCGAGAGCGACCAGCGCAGCTATCGTGAGCTGAAGAAATACAGCGACGACCTTTCCGACCGTCTGCGTCGCATCCCCTCTGTGGCCAATGTGAAACTCTCCGGTGCCCAGAAGGAACAGATATCACTCTATGTAGACCGCAAGCGCCTCCAGGCCTATGGCATCGGCCAGCAGCTGCTCTTCTCGCGCCTCCAGGCGCAGGGCATCACCACCCTCAGCGGCAGCATCAGCGACGACGACCAACAGGTGCCCATCTATGTGGAGACGATGGAGAATTCTGAGGAGGAGATTGCCAACCAGATTATCTTCTCCGACCCAGTGACTGGCAAGGTGGCCCGTGTTCGCGATGTGGCCCGTGTGGTGCGTGAGTATCCGCCTCATGCCAGTCGTATCGAACAGGATGGCCATCCCTGTGTACTGCTGTCGATGGAGATGACGCCAGGCAACAATGTGGTGCAGTATGGTCAGGACGTCGACCGTGTGCTCAATGACTTCCGCCAGAACGAACTGCCCAGCGACGTGAAGATCACGCGTATCGCCGATAAGCCGAAGGTCGTGTCGCTGAGTGTCACCTCGTTCCTGCGCGACCTCATCATCGCCATGGTCATCATCATCCTCGTCATGATGGTGCTCTTCCCCATGCGCTCTGCCATCGTGGCGGCTGTCACCATCCCCCTGAGTACGTTTGTCTCGGTGTCGATCATGTATATGATGGGCATCGAACTGAATATCGTCACCCTGGCGGCCCTCATCGTGGTACTCGGAATGATCGTCGACAACTCTATCGTGGTCATCGACGGCTATCTCGAATACCTGAACAAGGGCTACGAGCCTAAACGTGCGGCCATCGACTCTGCCAAGCAGTATTTCATGCCGATGATGCTCGCCACCATCTGTATCTGTGCCATCTTCTACCCCTTCCTCATCACGATGAAGGG
>JAEETB010000046.1 GCA_016286575.1 Prevotella sp. | reverse complement strand
TCGGTATCCTGCTGATGCTGATCGTGTTCCTCTACAAAGCCTTTCACTGGAACGAATATGCCCGTGATAATAAGCAATATATCTGGATTATCCTACTGACGATAGCCCTATTATTCATTCAAATGTTTAGAGCAAGATGACGATTAAAGAAGCACAAGAAGCAGTGGATCGCTGGATCAAGGAATATGGCGTGCGATACTTCTCAGAACTGACGAATATGGCAGTCCTGACAGAGGAAGTAGGCGAACTGGCACGTGTTATAGCTCGTAAATACGGCGATCAGAGCTTTAAGGAGGGTGAGACAGATAACCTGGGCGAAGAGATGGCAGATGTGCTATGGGTATTGCTCTGTCTGGCTAATCAAACAGGCGTTGACCTCACTACAGAACTCCAGAAATCCATCGAAAAGAAGACGGAAAGAGACTCATTAAGACATATACATAATAAGAAACTTTTAGCATAAACGATTATGGCAGAACACAATCACGAACATGAGCATCATCACCACGAGATGCCACAGAAGAGCCTGATAGAAGAGGCTCTGGGTAAGTATAACCTCGAGATCTCAGACGAGGAAGTACGCGAGGCAGTGAAGAAAATCATTGCTGAGAAAGTGCATGAGAACGACAATCTGGAGACCAAGAAATTCCTGATGGGAAGCGTGGAACTGACCACGTTGAAAACGACAGATTCTGACGAGAGTGTGATGGCCTTTACAGAGCGCGTCAACCAGTTCGACGAGCAGTATCCTGACCTACCCCACGTGGCTACTATCTGCGTCTATCCACGTTTCGCAAAGGTTGTGGCTGAAACCCTCGAGGTCGACGGTGTGGAAATCGCTTGCGTATCAGGCTCATTCCCAAGCTCTCAGGCCTTAATTGAGGTCAAGACGGTTGAGACATCACTGGCTGTAAAAGACGGTGCTACAGAGATCGATATGGTACTCTCCGTTGGTGCTTTCCTCAGTGGCGACTATGAGACTGTCTGCGATGAAATCCAGCAGATGAAAGAGGCTTGTGGCGACAAGAAGATGAAGGTGATCCTTGAAACAGGATGCCTGAAGACAGCCAGCAACATCAAGACTGCTTCATTGTTGGCGATGTATGCAGGTGCAGACTACATCAAGACCTCTACAGGAAAAGAGCAGCCTGCTGCTACGCCTGAGGCTGCCTATGTCATGTGTCAAGCTATCAAGGAATATTACGATGAAACGGGCATTCAGATTGGATTCAAGCCTGCTGGTGGCCTGAATTCTGTGATGGATGCACTGATCTACTACACCATCGTAAAAGAGGTTCTGGGCGAGAAATGGCTCACAAATCAGTGGTTCCGCATGGGTACCTCTCGTCTGGCAAATCTTTTGCTCAGCGAGGTGATTGGCGAAGAAACAAAGTTCTTCTAACAAAGAGAAAAAGAGAATCGTTCAGATACGAAAAGCCCTCGCGATTTGCGAGGGTTTTTTCTTTATAACTTACGTTGAATCACATAATCAAGATAAGCTGTATAGGCTGATTTCAATTCTGGTTTCACGCATTCATCGATATATTTCTGAGCCTCTTTAGCAAACTCTTCCATCTTCCTCTCAGCGTACTCAATACCACCACTCTGCTTAGTAAACTCCACCAAAACAGCGATTTCATCAGCATTGATCGTACCAGACTTCACCTTCTTGGCCAAGGTCATCATCGAATCAAAGCCACTATTTTTTAATGCATAGATTACAGGCAGCGTCAACTTGCCTTCAGTCATATCATTGCCTGTAGGCTTACCTATTTCCTTTGAATCGTAATAATCAAAGATATCATCACGAATCTGGAAAATCATACCAATGTTATGTCCGAATTTTTTTGCTTTCTCTACTTCCTCGTTATTGACGCCAACAGAAATAGCTCCTAACCCTGCACATGCTTCAAAAAGGACTGCTGTCTTCTTGTCAATAACCTGATAATAAACATCTTCTGAGATTTCCTGATTAGAAATATTTGAGAGTTGCAGGATTTCACCAGCAGCAAGCGTCCTACCAAGTTCTGCAAGTTGCTGTACGATTTGATGGTTATTGGAAAGAGCTACTCGAAGCAAAGCTGTAGAAAGGATATAATCACCCACCAACACTGCAACCTTATTATCATAAGAGGCATTCACTGAAGCCTGACCACGACGCTCACTACTCTCATCAACAACATCGTCATGGACAAGGCTGGCAGTATGAAGCAATTCCAAACCAAGGGCAGCATTCTGAGTAACCTCTGACACCTCACCATAATTCTTGGCAGACAAGAGAATCAGCATTGGACGCATACGCTTTCCACCACGTTTGCGAATATGGGAAAGGACATGCTCAAGCAGTCCATCACCATGTGTCAGACTCTCATTGAACAACACGACGAAGTCATTCATTTCCGTCGCTATTGGCCTTCTAATCGTTGCTAAATAATCCATCACAAATAAACTTTTTCGATACAAAAATAGTAAAAAAGGTTGGATTTCAAAGAAATTTAAGTAATTTTACACCGAAAATTAAGAAAGTTATGCAGAAATTGTTCCTTTTAGACGCTTATGCGCTCATTTATCGCAGTTATTATGCGTTCATCAAAAACCCTCGAATCAATTCGAAAGGTCTCAATACCAGTGCCATTATGGGCTTTCTGAATACGCTCAATGAGGTACTCACCAAAGAACAGCCTACACATATTGGTGTGGCCTTCGATCCTCATGGCCCAACCTTCCGTAGTGAGGCTTTTCCTGAATATAAAGCCCAGCGCGAAGAGACGCCAGAAGATATCCGTAAGGCAGTGCCTATCATCAAGGACTTGTTAAAGGCTTACCGTATTCCTATCCTCCAAGTCGATGGTTTTGAAGCTGATGACGTCATTGGAACTTTGGCTTCGAAGGCTGGTGATAAAGGCATAGAGACCTTTATGCTGACGCCAGATAAAGACTATGGACAGCTGGTTCGTGATAATGTGTTCATCTTCCGTCCTCGACATGGAGGTGGTTACGAGACGATGGGACCAAGGGAAGTCTGCGAAAAATATGGCATTCCATCGACTAATGCTGTCATCGATCTGCTGGCGCTGATGGGAGACTCTGCTGATAACTTCCCTGGGTGTCCAGGTGTTGGTGAGAAGACAGCTGTGAAACTCATCAATGAATTTGGAAGCATCGAACAGTTGATTGCACGTTCGAGTGAGATCAAAGGTAAACTTCGCGAAAAAGTGGAAGAGCATGTCGACGATATCAAGATGAGTTACTTCCTCGCCACCATCAAAACGGATGTCCCCATCGAACTCGATATGGAAAGTTTGAAGCTCGTCGAGCCCAACGAAGACGAACTTGGCAAATTGCTCCTCGAACTGGAGATGAAGAGTTTCGCAGATCGAGTTCTTAAAAAAAGTCAAAAACCGCAAATTCCCGTTAACGGACAACTCGATCTCTTTGCAGAATTTCCCTCCGATGGTTCGAATTTGAGCGAAAACTCGAGTTTTGAGAGCCTTAAAACGACCCCCCACGATTACAAACTCGTTGAAAATGAGGAAGATTTGCTGAAATTACGTGATTATTTCTTGACAAACGAAATTCTCAGTCTAGATACGGAAACGACATCAACCTCTGCCATCGACGCAGAATTGGTGGGTTTGAGCTTCGCAGTGAAGGAATTCGAGGCCTTTTATGTACCCATTCCTGAGAAACGTGAAGAAGCGTTACGAATTGTTAATATCTTTAAAGAGGTTTACGAGAATGAGAAAATCCTGAAAGTTGGACAGAATCTGAAGTACGACCTCGAGGTCTTGCGAAACTATGGAATCATATTGGCAGGTCCAATGTGGGACACGATGATTGCCCACTACCTCATCCAACCAGAGCTGCATCACAACATGGACTACATGGCTGAGATCTATCTTAACTATCAGACCATTCACATTGATGAACTCATTGGCCCTAAAGGCAAGAATCAGAAATCGATGCGCTCTCTCCTACCCTCTCAGGTTTATGAGTATGCTGCTGAAGATGCTGACATCACCCTTCGCCTGAAAAACAAGCTGGAACCTGAACTGAAAAAATTCGAGTGTGAAGACCTATTCTATAAGATAGAGATGCCATTGATGCCTGTCCTTGCTGAAATGGAGATGAATGGCGTCTGTCTGGATACAGAATCACTTGCAGAGACGTCAAAACAATTCACCAACCGCATGAACGAGATAGAAGCTCGTATCTACGAATTGGCTGGTGAGCGCTTTAATATTGCCTCACCCAAGCAGGTGGGCGAGATTCTCTTCGACAAACTCAAAATCATAGAAAAGGCCAAAAAGACAAAGACAGGTCAATACGTTACTTCTGAAGAAGTGCTCCAACAACTGCGCAACAAGCACGAAATCGTGGCAGATATATTGGAACACAGAGGTTTAAAGAAACTTATAGGCACCTACGTGGAAGCACTTCCTAAACTGATTAATCCTCGCACAGGACATATACATACCTCATTTAATCAGACGATTACAGCCACAGGACGCCTCTCGAGTAGTGATCCTAACCTTCAGAATATCCCTATACGAGGCGAAGACGGAAAAGAAATCCGTAAAGCTTTCGTGCCAGAGCCAGGTTGTCTGTTCTTTTCAGCAGACTATTCTCAGATAGAATTGCGTGTGATGGCCCATCTGTCGCAGGATGAAAACATGGTGGAAGTATTCCGTGAGGGCAAGGACCTCCATGCAGCTACAGCAGCCAATATCTACAAGAAACCCATTAATGAGGTAACGCGCGATGAACGTACCAAATCGAAGCGTGCCAACTTTGGCATCATCTATGGTATTACCGTCTTTGGCTTGGCAGAGCGTCTGGACATCCCTCGCGACGAGGCTAAGATGCTGATAGACGGATACTTCGCCACCTTCCCACAGGTACACGATTATATGGAAAAATCTAAAGAAGTGGCTCGTCAGAAGGGTTACGTCACTACCCTATTCGGACGTCGTAGATACCTGCCAGACATCAACTCGCATAATGCCACAGTAAGAGGTTTCGCTGAGCGAAATGCCATCAATGCCCCTATTCAGGGCACTGCTGCAGATATCATCAAGGTGGCTATGATTCATATCTTCAATCGTTTCAAGGCTGAAGGTATCAAGAGCAAGATGATCCTCCAGGTACACGACGAACTCAACTTCTCCGTATACCCAGAAGAAAAGGAGAAGGTAGAGCGCATCGTCATCGAAGAGATGCAGTCTGCCTTCCCACTAAGTGTTCCGCTGGTTGCTGATTCCGGCTATGGCCAAAACTGGCTCGAAGCCCACTAAAACAGCCTATTTCACCCTCCAGACGTTAAGGACAATACCTTTAAACTGCTGGGAGAAATCAGGCGAGCAAAGGAAGAGCGAGTTGTTCATCCAAGCATACTTGCTATCAGCAGGAGCCTCAAACTGGGGCGCAGCCTTGAAGTAAAAGGTGGGATTGCCATTGGCATCCTTACCATTACTGATGATACCACGATTACGAACGTGGATATTCACACCGTCATCCGTCTTGATGCAGTA
Organism: Prevotella sp.; assembly: GCA_016286575.1. Taxonomy (GTDB): domain Bacteria; phylum Bacteroidota; class Bacteroidia; order Bacteroidales; family Bacteroidaceae; genus Prevotella. Next base: position 10,000 of record JAEETB010000046.1, on the reverse strand, counting down.
GATGGCCTCAAGTTCTGTGCGATTAATAGCTGTATTGGCAAGCTGATAATCAGCCCCACCATTAATGATGGTTCCCTTGATATTAGGCCCCTCGAAAGTACCACCAGTAATAGGAATAATCGTACGAAGTCCATGCTGCGTCTCGCCACAATTATAGGCATCGCCAAGCGTTACTTTCAGCTGCAACGCAAACTCCACTTCTGGCGCGTTCTTTGGTTCTTCGACTTGTGCGCTGGCCAAAGAATTCATACCCAGCAACATAATAGCTGATAACAATAACTTTTTCATTTTTAATAATCTTTTTTGTTGTCCGTGGGTGCAAAGATAAGCAAAATATCTTAATATATTTTGTTTTTCGCGCTTTTTGCACTACCTTTGCAGCCGAAATAAACGTTTATAGAAGAAAATGGCATTAAAATGTGGTATTGTGGGACTGCCGAATGTGGGCAAGTCTACACTGTTTAATTGTCTGTCGAGTGCGAAGGCACAGGCAGCAAACTTTCCCTTTTGTACGATAGAACCCAATGTGGGTGTGATTACCGTTCCTGATGAGCGACTGACAAAATTGGCAGAGCTCGTTCATCCTGGTCGTATCGTACCTGCTACTTGTGAGATTGTGGATATCGCAGGTCTCGTGAAGGGTGCCTCGAAGGGTGAAGGATTAGGAAATAAGTTCTTGGGAAATATCCGTGAGACAGATGCGATTATCCACGTACTCCGTTGTTTCGAGGACGAGAATATCACCCACGTAGATGGCACGATTGACCCCATCCGCGATAAGGAGATTATCGATACTGAGCTTCAGCTGAAGGACCTCGAGACCATCGAGAGTCGCTTGGCGAAGACAGAGAAGGCTGCAGCTGCAGGCAATAAGGACGCAAAGATCGAAGTCAACGTTCTGCATGCTTATAAAGAGGTATTGGAGCAGGGTAAGAATGCCCGTATAGTGGAGTTTGAGAGCAAAGACGAACAGGATTGTGCACGCAACCTCTTCCTGCTGACCTCGAAGCCTGTGCTCTATGTCTGCAATGTGGGCGAGGCTGATGCCAAAAGCGGTAACGACTTCACCAAGAAAGTCGAGGCTCTCGCCAAGGAAGAAGGCGCAGAAGCGATGATCATCGCAGCCAAGACTGAAGAGGATATCGCAGAACTCGAGAGCTACGAGGACAAGCAGATGTTCCTCGAAGAACTTGGCCTCGAAGAGAGTGGCGTGAATCGCCTCATCAAGAAGGCCTATGCCCTGCTGAATCTCGAGACCTTCATCACCGCTGGTGAGATGGAGGTGAAGGCCTGGACCTATAAGAAGGGTTGGAAGGCTCCTCAATGTGCTGGTGTCATCCACACAGACTTTGAAAAAGGCTTTATTCGTGCTGAAGTCATCAAGTACGACGACTATATCCAGTATGGCTCAGAGGCTGCTGTCCGCGAGGCTGGAAAGATGGGTGTAGAGGGTAAGGACTACGTGGTTCAGGATGGTGATATCATGCACTTCCGCTTTAATGTCTGAATATGATGAATCTGTTGAGTTATATCCTCTGGAACCCTGACTTGGAGGCATTCCATCTGGGTCCTATTACGATACGCTGGTATGGTCTGTTATGGATCACCGGACTGGCACTGGCTTTCTTCGTGGTACAGCGTCTTTATAAGGAACAGAAGATCAAGGACGAACTTTTCGATCCGCTCTTCTTCTATTGTTTCATAGGCATCCTTTTAGGCGCTCGCTTGGGCCATTGCATCTTCTACCAGCCAGACTATTTCCTGACATCATGGAAAGGCTTTATAGAGATGTGGCTGCCCATCCATTTCAAGCCGGATGGAGACTGGATATTAACAGGTTATGCCGGCCTTGCCTCGCATGGAGGAACCTTAGGATTGATGATTGCCCTTTGGGTGTACGTGAAGCATACCAAACTGAGCATCTGGACAGTGCTTGATAACATTGCCATCGCCACTGGTACAACAGCTTGTTTCATCCGTTTGGGAAACCTCATGAACTCAGAGATTATTGGCAAGATTACAGACGTTCCCTGGGCTTTTATCTTCGAGAAGGTAGACCCCATGCCTCGCCATCCAGGACAGCTCTACGAAGCCATCGCCTATGCCCTACTCTTCTTTATTATGTGGGCATTACATAAAAAGATGCCAGAGAAGATCGGCACTGGCTGGTACTTCGGCTTCTGCCTGACGTATATCTTCACCTTCCGCTTCTTTATCGAGTATACAAAGGAGATTCAGGAAGCCTTCGAGGCCACTCTCCCACTCGATATGGGACAGATTCTCTCGATACCCTTCATCATCCTTGGCGTCTATTGCATGATCAAAGCCAAGAAGAAAAATTAGGCACGGATTACACGGCTTAAATAATTTAAGACACGGCTATTATTGTTGATAATGGCTGTGTCTTTTTGAATAAAAAGCCGTGTAATCCGTGCCAAAAATTATTTTCCACTAACGATTTTCTTGATATCGTTGAGCTTATTCAAGGCTTCGAGGGGTGTGAGATTATTCACGTCGATGCCCAGGATTTCATCGCGGACCTGACAGAGAACTGGGTCATCTAACTGGAAGAAACTTAGCTGCATACCTTCGCGAGAGGCTGCAATCTCTGCTGTGGGTTTGCCAACGGTGCCTACCTGCGAATTATCTGCCTCCAACTGCTTCAGAATCACGTTGGCACGCTTCACGATCGAGCGAGGCATGCCTGCAATCTCTGCTACATGGATACCAAAAGAGTGCTCACTCCCACCCTTTTCGAGCTTGCGCAGGAAGATCACCTTGCCATCGACCTCCTTCACACTCACATTATAATTCTTGATGCGCGAGAAGTTCTTCTCCATCTCGTTGAGCTCGTGATAATGCGTTGCGAAAAGCGTTCTTGGGTGCCCTTTGGCATTCTCATGGAGATATTCCACAATGGCCCAGGCGATGGAAATACCATCGTAAGTACTGGTTCCACGACCTAACTCGTCGAAGAGCACCAACGAGCGGCTGCTCACGTTATTCAGGATATTCGAAGCCTCCGTCATCTCTACCATAAACGTAGATTCTCCCAAGGAAATGTTATCTGAGGCCCCTACCCTCGTGAATATCTTATCCACCAAGCCGATTCTCGCAGCTTCTGCTGGCACGAAACAACCTATTTGGGCAAGTAGTACGATCAATGCCGTTTGTCGCAGCAGAGCCGATTTACCAGCCATATTAGGACCAGTAATGATGATGATCTGCTGGCGCTCATTGTCGAGCAGGATATCATTGGGCACATAGCGTTCTCCCAAAGGCAGTTCCTGTTCGATGACAGGGTGGCGACCTTGTTTGATGTCAATGACCTCAGAGCTATCTATTACTGGACGGATATACTTGTTCTCCTCAGCAGTCTTTGCAAAGCTCAGCAAGCAATCCAAGCGTGCGATGATGTTCGCATTGATCTGAATCTGAGGAATATACTCCTGCATACTCAGCACCAGATCATTGAATAGCTTGGCTTCAAGACTCAGTATCTTATCCTCAGCACCAAGGATCTTCTCTTCGTACTCCTTCAACTCCTGCGTGATATAACGCTCTGCCTGAGCCAATGTTTGCTTGCGAACCCACTCTGCTGGCACCATATCCTTGTAGGTATTGCGCACCTCGAGATAGTAGCCAAACACGTTGTTATAGCCGATTTTCAGCGAACTGATACCTGTCTGAGCAGCCTCGCGCTCTTGGATCTTCAGCAAATAGTCCTTACCTGAGTAGGCGATGCTCCTTAACTCATCGAGCTCAGCATTCACACCATCACGAATCACGCCTCCCTTGGCCACCAGCTGGGGAGGATCGTTCTGAATTTCCTTTTCTATCCTATCGCGCAGACTCTCGCAGAGATTCAACTGCTCTCCCACTCGATTCAGGGCTTCGTTCTTGGCATAGAGACAAGCAGTCTTGATGGGTTGGATCGCTTGCAAGGCTGTCTTCAGCTGTACGACTTCGCGAGGTGAAACTCGCCCCACAGCAGCCTTGGAGATAATGCGCTCCAAGTCGCCAATACGATGCAACTGGTCATCTATACACTCCCTGAACTCTGGTTCGCGATAGTAATACTCCACGATGTCGAGACGCGAGTTGATAGGCTTTTCATCCTTCAGAGGGAATACGAGCCAACGACGCAGCAAGCGACCTCCCATAGGACTCACCGTCTTGTCTATCACATCGAGCAGCGACTTGCCATCATCCTGCATGGGATGAACCAGTTCCAGGCTGCGAATGGTGAACTTATCGAGACGTACATATTTATCTTCTTCGATGCGCGAGATGGAGGTAATATGGCCTATCTGCGTATGTTGCGTCTGTTCGAGATACTGCAGGATAGCACCTGCAGCAATCACACCAGCCTGCAGATGATCCACGCCAAAGCCTTTCAAGTTCTTCACGTTGAAATGTCTCAACAGCTTCTGCTTCGAAGTCTGCTCAGTAAACACCCAGTCGTCGAGCTGGAAGGTGAAGTATTTCGATCCGAAATTGCGCTCAAACTCCTGTTTCTTCGAACGATCATGCAGGATTTCTTTGGGTGAGAAGTTGCCCAAGAGCTTTTCCACATAATCAGCAGTACCCTCGCCAGTGAGGAACTCACCTGTGGAGATATCAAGGAAAGCCACTCCAAAGCTTGCCTTGCCAAAATGCACAGCTGCCAGGAAGTTGTTCTCCTTGTAATTCAGCACGTTATCTGACAGGGCGACACCAGGCGTTACCAACTCCGTGATGCCTCGCTTGACTAGCTTCTTGGTAAGTTTTGGATCCTCGAGCTGGTCGCAGATAGCCACACGCTTACCAGCACGAATCAGCTTGGGCAGATAGGTATCGAGGGCATGATGAGGGAAGCCAGCCATCTCGTCGCCCTTATTGTAACCATTGTTACGATGGGTGAGGGTAATGCCCAGGATCTTCGAGGCAGTAATGGCGTCTTCGCAATAAGTCTCATAGAAGTCGCCACACCTGAACAGCATCACTGCATCAGGATGTTTCGCCTTCAAATCGAAGAACTGCTTCATCATCGGGGTCAGTTCCTTGCCCTCTTTCTTTGCCATTACTTGTCTGTCTTTTATTTGAGCGACAAAGATACTTCTTTTTTCGGAACTGGCAAAATTTTCCCTCGAAATTATTGTTATCCCAAAATAATTTGCTACCTTTGACCCCATGTTAAAGAGATACAGCCTGATATCACTAATGCTCTGCTGGATGCTGTCGCTTTCAGCCCAATTCCTGCACGAAGGTGATACTATCGCCATCGTCTCGCCTTCGAGTGCGACAGACACTACGACGATTAATGGGGGTATCCGGACTTTGGAGAAATGGGGCTATCATTGCGTCGTGGGTCCCAATGCGCTCAACGACTATCATGGTTTTGCTGGTACTATCGAGGAGCGACTTACTGATTTGCTCTGGGCTTTAAGGGAACCAAGCATTAAGGCTGTCATGTGTTCTCGTGGGGGAGATGGAGCTGCTCATCTGCTTTCTCGTCTCTCGCTCGATACCCTTCGCCAATATCCTAAGCTTATCATTGGCTTCAGCGACATCACGGCTTTGCTCTGTGCTGAGGCGAGGGTAGGGGTGAAGGGCATTCATGGGTCGATGTGTCATGCGCTGAAGACCTACGAGGGCAACGATACCGTTAGCCAGACTTTGCGTCGCATGTTTCAGGGCGTTTTGCCAACCTATCGAGTAGCGCCTCATCCGCTGAATATCGAGGGTAGGGGAGAGGGCATTGTCGTAGGAGGCAACTTCTCTGTATATAACGATCTCGCTGGCTCTGATTTCGATCCCTTGCCGCTGCCAGACATCATCCTCTTTATGGAGGATACTGGCGAGGGCATGAGCAAGGTGGATCGCATGCTCCACAATATGGAGATGCGGGGGCTCGTTTCACATGTTCGAGGCATCATCGTAGGACAGTTCAACAAGTACAAGCATCCAGAGAACGGCTTCGATGATATGTACACGATGCTATACGAATATATGAAGCACTACAACATCCCCGTCTGCTTTGACTTCCCCGTAGGCCACGCTCACCTGCGCAACTTCCCTCTCCTCACAGGTGCCAAAGCCACCCTCGAGGTCACTCCCAATAGCGTCACACTTAGCTATAGCCATTAATTTTCTTGCCATTTCTTTGTATGTTTCAAGAATAATGTCTATCTTTGCAGCGATGTTTTTCTAAAGATATGAAACGGAACACAATACTTGCTGTCATTGCCATTCTTCTGTTGGCATTTTATTACAACGTTTGGCTTCTTCTTTTGTTGGTAGTTATCCCTGTGGGGTACTTTGCCATTAAGTATATGGAAAAAAGAGAACCTCCAAGGGTGACATTTGCTAACACAGAGGAAGTAGAATTGAAATACGGAGAGCCAGACGACTTGGTGGTGCTGGATGCCTCAAGGGCCAACGAGTTGTCTGCACTCATTCTGTTCTATACTGCCCAAGACATTATGGTTGTAGCTGGCGAAGAATTAAAGATAAGCGACATGATTAGCGTAATGCCAAAAAATATGGCTACGCCCTATACTGTTGACGAATATGCTATCATCATCACCACCAAGAACCCACAGCGTTCCGCCATACATCTACGAGTGGGCTACGATGGTGGCCTGGCGAGGGAAATAGCGGAACAGATATATTCACATTGTAAACTTACTGGGGACGGCATTTTAGAGTCACCCTCAGATTGAGCCTTAACGCTGACGATGACAACGATGACAGCGACCTATTTTTGTCATCGTCATCGCTGTCATCGGGTTTTGCGCGATAGTTAGGAAAATAGTTTTTTTTAGTATAGCCGCAAAAAGCCTTTTGCGAAAACTTTATACAACTATTTGGAAATGCTTTAGAATATCCTTATAAAGATCCTGAGCAGTAAGGCAGGTGTCTGTGAGATAACCATTTACATGGCCCCATTCGTGGAGACCTCTGTAATAGAACATCTTCAGATCGTCTGTAATGATGAAGGGGACGATGCTATTAGCGAGGCATTCTTTGAACATGATGAGGCGTCCTACTCGACCATTACCATCCTGAAAAGGATGAATCTGCTCGAAACGCACATGAAAATCGAGGATATTTTCAAGCGTCTTTTGTTTGATGACATTGTATTCAGATAGCAGAGCCTTCATCTGCTGATGAACTTCCTTTGGAGGACAAGTATCTATGCCCCCAACTTCATTTGGCAAACGCTTGTAATCGCCCACCATAAACCAATCCTTCTTGCTATCAGAAGTGCTTGTCTTCAAAATCAAGTGCAACTGCTTGATGAGGCTTTCAGACAGCTTATCTTCAGCGTGGTCGATGATATAGTCGATACAACGAAAGTGGTTCACAGTTTCTACGATATCATCCACGTTGATAGCCTCATCAGTAATTCCAATGGTGTTGGTCTCAAAGATGTATCGCGTCTGGTCGTGGGTTAATTTGCTACCTTCGATATGATTGGAGTTATAGGTCAGGTCTATCTGTGTTCTGTGATAGATGCTGCCCTTGAGCTTCATTTCCTTTTGCTCCCTAATTTTGGCGAGTAAAGGAAAAATGCGTGCCTTTGAGGTTTTGTGTTTTGGCAATTCTGCATCTGCAGGAATGTTCCAAGTCTTACCTGTCAGGAACGCCCCTTCTATCTTTCCACTCGCACAATAATTGCGAGCTGTTCGCTCTGAAATGCCATACTTATTGGCGAATTCTATGACTGAAATATACTCCATCATTTCTTCTATCGGCAAGTTTATGAGCCGAATGACGTTGCAAATATACACTTTTTTGCCGATATCGGCAAGTTTTTGTGCGTTTTTTATCGAGTGGGTAGTTGTGTATTTTTATCAATTGTAAAACTTCTTTGCCTAAAAAAGGCCCTCTGGAATTGAACCATCCAGGAGAAGGGCAAGGGAAGAAAAGGCGAAAAGGAGGCTTAAGGGAAGCGGATAGGTGGTCGTTGGGAAGCGGACCAGGGGTTTGCTTACGGTAAAGTAGGGCTTTTCTTACGGCAAAAGGCAAGAAAAAAGCCAGCAAAAGGGAGTATTAATGGAGCAAATATGGCTGTTTTCAGGCGATTTTTCGAGCACTTTCAAGGGGTGATTTCTGTAAGCATCAGATAGTCAAATGATTACAAAAACGCTCAAAACTTGCGTATATGAAGCCCACTGATGAGTTGGTGAACAGCACGCGAGTTTTGAGCGTCGATTTGTAAATATTGTTTGTCTATTTCTTGATGTATCGCAGAATAAGGTCTACAATCTCGTCTTCGGTATGATCCTCCACGTTATAGACCAAATCGTAGTTTCTGGTGTCGTAGCGCGAAGTGCCTGTGTACTTCTTCACATAGTTCTCACGACCTGTATCCACCTCATTGATAATCTTCTCAGCTTCCTTCTTCGAGATACCACGCTTTTCAACCAAACGGTTGATACGACACTCCATAGGAGCCTGAATGAGGATACTCAGATGGTTGGGATGGTCGCGCAACACAAAGAATCCGCTGCGACCAGCGATGACACACGACTCATCTGCTGCAATACCTTTCAGGATTTCAGTCTCTGACAGGAAAATGTCATCCGTAATCAGGAAGTCAGGAATAGCCGTCTTTCCAGAGATCAACTGAGGTGCTGCATAGCTGGGCATAATCTTCAGGCTGCGCTTGAAGTCAGCCCACCAATTGTGCTTCTGGCCTTTCAGACGCTCAATTTCCTCTGTTGTCAGCTGGTATTTCTCCTGCAGACTTTGGATCAGAGCCTTGTCGTAAAATGGCACGCCAAGTTTCTCTGCCAGTTTCTTACCAATGGTTCTGCCGCCAGAACCCAGTTCGCGGTTGATGGTAATCACAAATTGCTCATTCAGTTTCATATCCTTAGTTTGATGGTCTCTGCAAAGGTACGCATTTATTCTGAATCCACAAAACTTTCGTCGAATAAATTTGGTTTTCTTCTCACTTATTCGTACCTTTGCATGTATGGACGACAAGCGTTACCTCTTAGGACTGATTCGCGAAGGCGAGCATCAGCAGCAGGATTTCAAGTATCGAGTGGCTGATGCTTGCAAGCTTGCCAAGTCTGTTTCAGCCTTTGCCAATACTGACGGAGGAAGGCTGCTGATAGGCGTGAGGGATGATGGCCATCTCTCAGGCGTTCGCTCTGAGGAGGAGATCTACATGATGCATCAGGCAGCCTATAAATACTGCAAGCCGGAGGCAAGCATCAAGTTTGATACCTACCACGCAGATGGGCGGACCATCGTCGTTGCTACTGTTCCTCCTTCAGAGCGAAAACCCGTCTGTGCCATCAATGAGGCAGGCGAGGAAAGGGCCTATATCCGCATTGCTGACGAAAATATCGTGGCCTCGCCTGTTCATCTGGCTATCTGGCGAGAACAGCAGGCTGAGGGTGGGGCGATGATGACTTATACGGATATTGTCAGGAAATTACTGAGTGCGATGACGACAGACCAGCCTCAATCGTTCACGCTGAATCAGATTGTGCGTCGTTCGCGTATTTCAAGATTTAAGGTGATTCATCTTCTGGCTCGCCTGATTCGCTTTGGTGTTGTTCGCTGCGAATATCGCGACCAGCAGTTCTATTTCAGTATTCTTCAATGATTTTCTGCAGGCGCTTGCGACGCTCTTCCTTCGAGTTCTTGCGCCATTTCTTGGGAATAAGATAGCCTATGAGGCTCAGCAGATTGCCTCCACTGCTGGGGTCAATGGCTGCCAGTTGCGCTTCTTTTTTGTCATATTTCAACTGTCGCTTCAAGGCTTCAGGCAAGTCATCGCGCTGACCATGTCCGAAGACGATAACCTCCTTGATATTCAGCAACTTGGAGATCAAGAAGATCGTGTCGCGCACCTCTTTCAGATTCACCAGGCGACTTTCGTAATTGACATGCGAGAAAGAGAGCGTCTTGCAACTGTCAGACACGCTGAAGAATCCCAAAGAATCAGTCGTCAGGTTTCCATCTTTACTGCTGACGTTGGCACCAGCTACAGGCATCA
>JAEETB010000343.1 GCA_016286575.1 Prevotella sp. | reverse complement strand
CCGTACTTTTGGTAGATGCTGACGGACAGTGTAACCTGACCATGCAGAGCGTTGAGGAAGTAACTGTTCCTACGCTCTCAGACTACTTAAACAACGACGATATAGAAGTGAATCCACAGCAGGTTTCAAAGAAGCTGTTCCTCATTCCAGGATCAACGGCTTTGGATGCTGATTCACACAACATCGAACTCTCTATCGAGGAGGATGCTGGTGCTACGAAATACATGTCAGAATGGCTTGAAAAAGTGAAGGGTGAGTATGACTACGTTATCATCGACTCTGCTCCTGGTTCCGGCGCTATGCTGGTCAACGTTATAGTGGCAGCTGACGAGCTGATAATACCCATCGCAGACAAGTTCTCGATTCCTGGAGCAAAGAAGCTCACGCAGATTATACGTGCGAATAACAAAGAGGTTCGTGGCCACTATCTACTCACCAAACAGACGAAGTGGGGTGTCAGCAAGCAGATCAAGGAACTACTGCTCACACAGGCCCCAGAGAACCTGTATCACACGGCTATCCGTCAGTGTGAGGAGCTGAATAAGGCTGCAGCATGTGGCATGAGCATCTTTGACTACAATCCCAAATGCAACGGTGCCGAGGATTACATGGCACTGGCAAAAGAGATAAACAAGGGTACGAAGGATAAAGATATGCCATTTTAGTCAAAAAAGTGGAAAAAGTTCCCTTTTTGTTCCAAAGGTGCTTTACTCGAATGTGAGGAAAGTACCTTTTTTGTGGCGGTGATAGCTTGAAACGCCTACATAGGCAAGATTTCCAAAGATTCCAAAATAAAAGCTTTTTTGAACCATATAGGGTAGGGGAGAGGTTGCTACACTCTTCATAATTAGTTGAAAAACTACTAAATTTGTCAAGATTTAGAAATTTGAAGTGAAAAAGTTCCCTATTTGTGGCGCAAAAGTTCCCTATTTGTGGCGGGTAAAGATAAATGTTACTAATTTGTGGCGATGACGCTCCTTTTTTGTGGCGGCAGGGTTACGAAATTGTGGCGATGAAGTTCCTAAGTTGTGGCGCAAATGTTACCAAATTGTGGCGGCAAATCATTGAAAAACCCTGTAAATAAAGGCATTTCGCATTCTCTATAGTTCTAATACTTGATTTTAATAAGAAAGAAAACTATCTTAAACAAGATTTTTCAACGGTAGGGAAAAGAAAAGGGAAAGGAATGAATATATATACGCTATAAAGCGGAACAAATCTGTGCACCTAATGCGGATGGAAGCCCAGTAGACAGAGGCTATCGAGCCGAAAAACGGAACAAAATAGGAACAATCTGATGAAAAAGCCACGAATTAGTGGCGGTTTAGCTGAAGTCGAAGACACAAAGCGGAACAAATTAATGCACTTTGATGTAGGCGAAAGCCTCTATAAATGGCCGATTCAGCGATTTAGCGGAACAAAAAAGGAACATTTTGGCGAGTCGAAAAATTGAAGATTTCTGTTTACTGAAAGTAAACTATAAGAGCGCATTAAAGCGGAACAGAATCGTGCAAGTTCCCTTTTTGTGGCGATAAAGCCATCAAGCGGAACAAAATCATGCACCTCAATGTAAGGAAAAAGAGGGTATCGAGGTGTTGAGCGGAACAAAAAAGGAACACTCTGGAGCGGAACAAAATCGTGCACCTCATATCCTGTTTTTGAGGATAGATAGGCTTTTAGACGTTGTGATTAACATTTTTTATTATTCGAGCATGAAAGCGGAACAAAATCGTGCACCTCAACCCCTCGTCAGACCGCATATGCAGTAGAGTTTTGGGCGTTTTGCGGAACAAAAAAGGAACATTTTCGAAGCGGAACAAAATCGTGCACCTAAAAATGATAATATCTGACTATCAGTCAGTTAGTTAAGCCACAATCGGAACAAAATAGGAACATTCTAAAACACATGTTCCCTTTTTGTGGCGGTAAAAAAATAGTCTCGTTAAAATTTGGTTGTTACGCAGAAAAAGCGTACTTTTACAACCGAAATTGAACGTTCGACATCAAATTATCATTAAAAATGGCTACCGCTAAGTCAACAACAACAAATGAAGGAGCATCTGCCAAGCAGACGAAGCCCAAGAAGAAACCTGGACGCAAGAGCACGAAAGTGAAGCTGCCTGAAGGACTCATACCCATCGAGGAAGAGACCTGGCTGTTGGCTCCGTTAACGCTCACCCTGATGCGCCACAACTATACGTCGGTGCAGAACAAGGTACTCATGTCCATTTTGGAGTGCCTGCAGAATATCCTTCGCCAGATGCTGAATGCTGGTAATGGAGTGTCGAGCTTAGCCACCGTCCAGCGCGGTGAGATTGCCAACGAGAAAGGTGGCCTGTCGTTCAATCTCGATTTTCGCAGTTTCGGCATCGACCGCAACCACTACAATGAACTCCGCAGTTCCTTGAAGATGCTGCCTGCCATTCCCGTCGAGATTCCCTTCAAGTCGAAGGAGGGCAAGCGCTATCGTAAGGTCACCAGCCTGTGCGATGTCTTCATCCCTGAAGAGAAGTACAAGACCTACGTCGTGGTGCATATTGACAAGGAGGTGGCCGAGAAGTTGGTGACGTTCGAACTTGGTTGGCATCGTCTGGGTAAGGAAGTCGTGACCAGCAGTAACAACAAGTACACTCAGCGTATCTATATGTATATCACGGCCTGGACGCGAGTAGGGCGCAGTGTGATGTCCTCTCAGGAACTCCGCAAGTGGCTTCAGTTGGAGGACAAGTATCGTGAGTTCCGTAAACTCGCCGCCCGTGTGCTCGACCCCGCTCAGAAGGAATTAGAAGAGCTGGCCCGTGCCGGTTATTGCGACTGTTACTTCACTTATGAGAAGAAATACACGGGCTACAAGAAGGCTGGTGAACCCGACCAGATTGAGTTCCGTATTTACAAGTCTCCAAAGTTGGTGAACAATGAAGATCAGGCAGTCTTTGACCGTCAGTATGAACAGCTTCAGAATATGATCATGAAGCACTTTGGTTTCACACAGCGTGAGATTGAGAGCTTGATGAAGCGCATCAACGAGCAGAACATTCAGGAGATGATTACCAAAGTTTCCACCATTTACATGATGGTACATGATGATAAGAAGGGTGAAATCAAGGACATCAAGGCTTACGTCTATAAGGCGAT
>JAEETB010000342.1 GCA_016286575.1 Prevotella sp. | reverse complement strand
ACAGCATCCGTAACAGTCAATTCGCTTGTATATTTCAGTCCTATTTCTATCATTTCTTACTAAACTATCATAAATATCGATGCAAATTTAGCGAAAATTCCCTGATTATCACTATCTTTGCCATTAGAATTAATAGTATTTGTGAAATAAAGAGATATATGATGCAATTAAAGGTAATTGATAATGAGTTCTCTGTATGTAAGGTTAAGGATTATTCAGAAATTAACCTGAATCAGGAATATGTGTTTACAGGTTCAACAGACGAGGAAAAATCGCTTGTATGCCCGATTTCTTTAGTCCCAAACGACACCATTGAGCGTGAGGACGGCTGGCGGGCTTTCCGCATAGAAGGCGTTCTTGACTTCTCACTCATTGGAATTCTCTCAAAAATTTCCAGTCTGCTGGCAGCAAATAAAATCGGTATATTTGCGATTTCAACTTTCAATACAGACTATATACTCACGAAGAAGGAGAATTTCGATAAGGCTATTGATGTATTGAAGGCGGAAGGTTATTTAGTAAAATAAGCATGTTTTAATGAAAGAAGAATGTCTGATTTGCAAGGCGCCATTGGAATATCTGGAAACGGATGAACTCATGGAGTGTGCGATTTGTCACAAGAAGGAGAACAGCAAGACCCGTTGTGTCAACGGCCACTATGTCTGTAACGACTGTCATACCAGAGGGATGGACACCATCATTGGACTCTGTCTGGCAGAGACATCAAAGAACCCCATTGAGATCATCAATAAGATGATGGATTTGCCTTTCTGCCACATGCACGGCCCTGAGCATCATGTGATGGTGGGTGCTGCGCTGCTGACGGCCTATCAGAATGCCGGAGGAGATATTGACTTGCCTGCTGCGCTGACGGAAATGATGAACCGCGGCAAGAGTGTGCCAGGCGGTGCTTGTGGCTTTTGGGGAGCATGTGGTGCCGGCATCAGTTCGGGCATGTTCATTTCCATCATTTCCAAATCCACCCCTTTAGCCAATGAACCGTTTGCTTTGTCACACAAGATGACAGCAAAGTCGCTTGGCGAGATAGGCAACATCGGTGGCCCTCGCTGCTGCAAGCGTGACTCCTATCTGTCAATCCTCTCTGCCATCGATTTCGTCAAAGAGCATTTCGGTGTGGAGATGGAGAGACCTCCCATCGTCTGTCAATACTCCGCCAAGAATAATCAGTGCATCGGGCGAAGATGTCCGTTCTCAAAAGCGAATCAGTAAGTATGGAAATAGTATATAAGGACATACATGAATTCAAGAAAGAAGACTTAGAGTCTTTGTTTCTCTCAGTCGAATGGTCTTCCGGCCACTATCCTGACAAATTGGTAGTGGCCATGCAGTACTTCGAGACGGTCTATACAGCATGGGACGGCGACCAGCTCGTTGGATTGATCTGTGGGATTGATCTGTGCGATGGACGATGGCATCATGACAGCTTACGTCCATTATCTGCTCGTCCGTCCTGAATACCAGCATCTTGGCATTGGACGAAAGCTTGTTGAGATGATAAAGGAGTACTATCAGGAATACCTGCGTATCGTCATCGTCGCCTATAACGAGGAGCTGGACTTCTATGAGTCTTGTGGATTCAAGAAAGCCGACGATGCAAGTCCGATGTTTATCACCAGTCTTTGGACTTAATTAACTATTCATAAAACCAATATGGAATATATTAGAGTAACGAAAGAGAATCTGGAGCAGGAGCATATCTGCTGCGCGATTTCCAACAACAAGGATGTTCAGGTGTCATCAAAGAAAGCATGGCTGGCGGAACGTTTCGATGAGGGCTTGGTGTTCCTGAAGAGTGTTGAACGAGGAAAATGTTTTATCGAGTACATCCCAGCAGAGAATGCCTGGAACCCGATTGTGACAGACAATTACATGTATATCGACTGCCTCTGGGTATCGGGTAGTTTCAAGGGACATGGCTATTCCAACGACCTGCTCGACGAATGTATCAGAGATAGTAAGGAGAAGGGGAAGAGCGGTTTGTGCATCCTCTCGTCGGCAAAGAAGAAGCCCTTTTTGGCCGATCCGAAATTCTTGGCCCACAAGGGATTCAAGGTTTGCGACGAGGCAGACAACGGCATTCAACTCTGGTATCTTCCTTTTTCAGCAGATGCAGAAGCGCCCAGATTTAAGGAGTGTGCCAGGCATCCGAAGATCGCAGAACGTGGATATGTGCTGTATTACACCAGCCAGTGCCCGTTTAATGCAAAGTATGTTCCAGTTCTTGAAGCTGTTGCAAAGGAACAGGGCGTCCCGTTCAGGGCCATTCATCTGCAGAGCAAGTCTGAGGCACAAAACGCACCTACGCCTATCACAACATACGCATTCTTCCGCGATGGTGAGTATCTGACTAATGAACAGATGAACGACAAGCGATTCCTGAAAGTGATAAATGATTAGAAGATTAATAAAGAACCAACAATATGAAGTACGTAAAACTTATCTTCCGCCTGCTTTTGGGAGCCTTTATGGTCTATGCAGGATTCAGTCATCTGACGTTCAACCGTCAGAGCGACATACCAGAGGCTACCTTGCTATTACTTGCTGTTATCGGTGGAAGCATCGGTGCTTTGTTAGGTATGCAAGTCTGGCACCACAAGACAATGCACAAGAAATTCAAGTATGGTCTTCCTATGATTCTGTTGGCTCAAATAGCCCTCATATATTTCATAAACAAATAATAGATATGGTTGATTACGGATTAAAGGACAGAGTGGCTCTGGTTACGGGAGCGAACAACCCGCAAGGCATTGGAGCAACCACGGCTTTTGCCTTAGCTCGTGAAGGGGCTAAGGTGGTTTTAGTCTATAAGCGAATCCCAAGGCTCTTTGATGTGACTAAGACTGACAAAAATGGAGCTGACAGATATTTTCAGGCCAATGCTGGTGATGCAAGCATTGTCGAAAGTAAGCTGCAAGAAATGAATGCAGATTACCTGATCATCGAGAGTGACATCTCCAATGAGGATGCCGTAAAGAATATCTACGCGGCTGTTCTGGAACGATACGGAAGAGTTGACATCTTAGTGAATAATGCAGCCGATGGCGATATGGACGGACTTGATACCATCGAGAAAATCACGCAGGATGTTATCGACGACACTTTTGCCGTCAATGTCCGT
>JAEETB010000341.1 GCA_016286575.1 Prevotella sp. | reverse complement strand
GATCTTCTCAGGCTGAGGCAGCACATTGATGTACATGAGCAGCTGGGCCAGCACGTTTTCCCAATGGAAGGCAAAGCGCCCTGGGGTCACAGCATCGACCACAAGAAAGATCGAGAAGCCCACGATGAGCATCCTGAGCAGTTTCAGATAATGGTAGAGGATGAAGCCTCCCTCATTCACTTTGGGGAGGCTGGAAGATATCTCATACTTCCTGACCAGTCCGAAGCCACTGAGGAAGAGGAAGACGGGCACGCCATAATGTCCGAAATAAGACAACAGATGGACAGGCAGCAGTTCAGTGGGATTCGAGAGTACCTGCCACAGTCGATCGTTATTGAAGTCAATGAACTGATACTCGTTCTCCTGCACAATCTTGCCGTTGAAATGGCAAAAATTGTGCAGCACGATGGCGATGATGGCGATACCTCGCATCGCAGAGCACTCGGCTTTTGTCAGTATCTCTTTCATTTCACTTTTTCACTTTTCACTTCATCATAGTCTGTGACGCCTTTGAGGATACGGGGGCGACGTTCGTCGTAGTCAGGACTGATGATGTTCAGTTCTTTCCGATAGAGTGGTGTGGAGATGCCAGCCAGATAGAGCAGCAGATGAGGCAGCGCGTCAGTCATCATCGGACGGTCCTTGGCGTTCTGAATCGCCAGCCAACCATAGGGATGATTCCACAGATACTGAGGCGAGCCCCATATCCAGAAAGGTATCTCCATCTCGTTGCGTGCCAGACGATAGTCGATATTCGCCCCATGCATGCGACCATACATATATGGTTTGCCGTCGAAGATCTCCTCACCGTGATCGGGCATATAGATCACCACAGCGTCCTTATCGGCAAATTGGCGGGTGATGGCATAGAGGATAGAGTCGTTGTATCTGAGCGAATTGTCGTATTCTGAGAGGATGCGCCTCTGCTTGTCAGTCAGTTCAGGACGATCATACATCGAGGACGTGAAGTGGGTGAACGTCTTGCGTGGATAACGGGCCCGATAGTCGACGTGCGAACCCATCAGGTGGAGAATCACGAGGTTGCCTTTCCATTGACCTGATTCTGTCGACGATTGAACATAGGCCTTCAGGACGCCCTCGTCGAAGCGGTAGGTCTGGGTGTTACGAACATCAAATTGCCTGTCGCTCAGTTCAGGATCGTTCAGGAAGAAGTTGCCGCTGAAGTCGTAGACGGCCTCCATCGCCTTGGGTAGGAACTGGTTGGTGATAAACGTTACGTGATAGCCAGCCTTACGGAACACCTCTGGGAAAAGAGGCTTATCGCACCACTCACCACTATCGCCAACGGCATAGAGCGACAGCATGTGCTTGAAGACAAAACTCGTCAGATTCCACGAGGACACCACATCAGTAAACGGAATGAGTGATCCCTCTTCGGCCATCATCATCTGATAGGGTGTCGTCTCTTTCTCGTAGCCGTAGAGCTGGGAGTGGTGTTTGTTATAGCTCTCGCCAATCACCAGCACGATGTTGGGTACACGATAGCTGCAACTGTCCACCTGAACCAATCTGCTGGCAGCCTTCAGCTGCACTATCTGTTTGGAAGCCAGATGATTGGAGTAGATACCAAAGGCCAGGCGATAGACGGGGATATAGAGTTTGGCCTGATCTTTACGGGTCAGTTCATGCTCCACCTCCCCAATGGTATTGCAGGTGAAGAGCCTGTGCATCGCCACCTTATTATCCCATGTCTGACTGATGGCGCTGTAAAGCATCCAGGCCACGACACAACCCATGACGGCTTTCAGGCCAGTGATGAGGCCCTCGTTGATCTTTGGCAGAACCATCCGCTGGCGCATCTTGTCAAGATAATGCCTGATGAAGGTCCAGAGGAAGTGCGCAAGTATCAGCAGCAGGATCCAACCCACGCTGGTCTTGACGACATCCCAGCTGAGATAGCCCGTCAGGAATTCCTGAGCCTCCTGCCCGTTGGTCTCGCTAACAAGCATCAGCATCGTTGGGGTCAGCGTCGACTCAAACCGCTCATAGCAGTACATGTCGACGATGGCCAGACCATAAAGGAAGATGTAAATCAGGATTTTGACGAAGATGCGGATCTTACGTGGGATCAGCATCAGCAGGACACAGACAATGTAGATGTCGAGGAAAAGTTCTGGCGCAGAGAGCTCGTAGGGCCTGGCACCACGATCCCTCAAGTAATAAGGCATGATTTCGAGCTGCGTACAGAGCCATCCCAGTGCGAACATGAAGACGAAGAAGGCGCCGTTCTTCTGTATCGGACTGAACAGCCAGCCAATCCACTTCAGGGGGTTGATGTGGTTTTTGCGACGTTTACGCATAGAGCCCATTTTCCTTGATATAGTCTGCTACAGCCTTGGGCACCATTCTGCTGATGCCTTTTCCCTGACGGATCCGCTGACGGATGGCAGTGCTGGAAATATCGATGAAACCAGGATCGCCAGGCGTTCTGGTGTAGACAATGATTTCATACTTCTCCTTGATGTCGTCAGCTCGATACCACTTGTCGAAGATCGCCCAGTTGTCGCCTCCGATCATTAGTACAAACCGACGCTCAGGATAGTCTTTCGAGAGTGCCTCCAGCGTGTTCCAGGTGTAGGAGGGTCTGGGCAGGTGCATCTCATAGTCGCTGACGGTGATGCCTTCGACACCTTCGACAGCCAGACGGGCCATCTCCAGTCGCTGCTCATCGTCAACGAGATCGCTGGATTGTTTCATGGGATTTTGTGGAGAGACCATCAGCCACACCTCATCGAGCCCAGCCTGTTCTTTCAACTGCTGTGCCAGCGCGATATGTCCGTTGTGGATGGGATTGAATGACCCTCCGAAGATGCCTGTCCTAATCATTCCACATTTAAAAACTCTTCGATCGCAGCCAAGGCATCGGCCTCAGCATATTCCAGGATATCATTGATGACAATCTTATCAAACTTCTCTGCAAAGGTCAGTTCGAACTCAGCACGGGCGATGCGTTGGTCGATGACCTCAGCGCTATCCGTGCCTCTGCCTTCAAGTCGGCGACGAAGCTCGCCAATCGACGGGGGCTGGATGAAAATGCTCAGCGCCCTATCGCCATAGAATCGCTTGATATTCACACCACCTTTCACGTCGACATCGAACACAACGTTCTGTCCTGCCTCCAA
>JAEETB010000340.1 GCA_016286575.1 Prevotella sp. | reverse complement strand
TGTTAACAGACAGACATCCATATACAGGTACGCCAGTCATCTCACGCTCCAGTGAACGTTTGGTATAATATACCACCTGCATACCTATCTGCCAAGCATGAGGAAGATAAGCTGTCGGAGCGAATCGGAATGAAGCATAGGTTCCGCTCTTAGCTGTATAGAGATTCGAGCCTCCTGACATACTCAGCCACTTCGTCTTCCAATAGGCTGATACACCCAGTTCCGTGAAATTTTCCCCATCTTCAATGATATAATAACTCGCTTCCGTCTGCACAGTCAACTTCTGCTTACTATAGGCATAAGACAATTTTGTTTGATGAATAGTCCAGTCCTCCAACAGTCCCTCAGCCCTAGCCCATTCCTCATCAATAAGCGTATTGGCATCCATGAAGAGAGCTAAGTAAGAAGGATTATAGTATTTGCGATAATAGCCCAGCTGGACCTGATTATGGTTATCTGGTACATAGATGACACAGGCATTCGCATTGTCACGAGTGTCGGAATGCTTTTGAGTGGTTCCAGAATCCTCCAGTCTGTAGTTATAGAACATCACGCGATTACCAACTGTAAACTTCCACTTAGGCAATGAATAGGTGAACTGCAAATAGATATCATTATTGAAGACATTCCAACTCCTGTCCGTATCTTTTTGTTTGGTCATCAGGAAATCACCCTCAGCGCCCAGCATCATCGACAGCCGATTGGTCAGCAAAGGCGTATTCAGCTCAACGATATACAATGGCAGTTTATTGGATAAGACTGGATCACTGGCATACTGATAACCTCCCACGATGAGCAGTTCCGTACCCTGTTCATTGAAGGTGTGGAAGTATCTTGCTCTGCCCATAACCTTACGTGACGTAGCAGAAGGATGGTCCAGATATTGCTGAGTGAAATAGGTCAACAGCTTGTTTCTGTCATCAAACCGATTCGTCATGTGAAGCGTCAGATATTCCTCATTCCCATCCTGATGACGATAAGACGCATTGGCATAGAGATCAGTATGATTACTACCGTATAATGCATTCACGGAAGCTATACCTGCTACCTCTTTCCCAAAGTCTCCTTGTCCTTCCACGAAACCTTTCAACTTTTCAGGCATCTTCATGTTGATATCCAGCACCCTGCCCGTTCCAATGGTTCCCTTCGCAACACCCGTATTGTCGCAAACCTGAATCTTAGCGATATCCTTGGCTTTCATCTGGCTAAGAATCAACCTTGTGTCACCATTCATCGGACAGTTGTCGATGCGGAGGTTATAGTCAGAGATAACATCCTCATAACCAGCAATCATCAGTTCTGGCATCATCTGGAGGATATCCATCAACGACTCTTCCCCCGTCAGCTCCATTCGCTGAGGATAAATCATTGTCCTGTCTGCCTTAATCTCTATGATGGGCAAACTGCTTTCTGCGCACATCGTGGCTGATAAGGCTAAAGTAGCAATAATCAACACAAATCTGATCATAGGTTTATCGACATTCTGATAACGGGCCAAAATTACACAAATTATTTCAGTTTTTCCCTATATGCCTACATAAAAATGTTTAAAAACCCGATAAATTGCCAAGCACTACGGGAAGTGTCAAAATCCAGAAAGAGAGAAAAACGTCCTTAAAATTTGGTTTTCTCCTTACTATATTGTATCTTTGCAGCAAATTTCTCCAGCAAAAAACTGACAAGCGATGAAGAAGGCTAAGAACAGCGAACAGTTGCTTTCCTACATCAGGGAAGGGCGCACGTTGACCTCTCGCGAGAAACTGGCACTCATCATACAGTTGAGTATCCCCAGCATTCTGGCGCAGATATCTGCCACTGTGATGTTCTTCATCGATGCATCGATGGTGGGACATCTGGGTGCTAAAGCCTCAGCTGCCATCGGACTGGTAGAGACGACGGGATGGCTGATGGGAGGATTGGCTTCAGCAGCGAATATGGGCTTCTCAGTTCAGGTGGCCCACTGTATTGGCGCCAACAACTTCGAAGCAGCCCGTAGGATCTTGCGCCAGGCACTTGTCTGTTGTATCATCTGGAGTCTGATGATTACCACGATAGCCCTCTGCATCTCACCATTCCTACCTTATTGGTTGGGAGGCAGTGAGGAGATTGCCCACGATGCCACACTCTATTTTGCCATCTTCGGCTTCTGTGGCATCTTCTTCCAGATGGAAGGTCTGGCAGGTTCGATGCTGAAATGTTCTGGCAACATGAAGATTCCCTCCATCCTGAATATCGGCATGTGTGTGATGGACGTGGTGTTCAATTACCTCTTTATATATGTGCTCGACATGGGAGTAGCTGGAGCTGCCATAGGAACTGGTGTGGCTATGCTCATAACAGCTGTTCTGATGCTCTACTTCCTGTTTTTCAGATCGAAGATGCTCTCGTTGGTAGGACATCCTGGTTCTTTCAAGCCTCAATCAGATACCGTCAGAACAGCCTTTAAGATTGGTGCTCCTATGGGACTCCAGCACATGTTGATGGGTGGTGCCCAGGTAGTGAGCACACTGATTGTGGCGCCTCTTGGCACCATCGCCATTGCAGCCCACTCACTGGCTATCACAGTGGAGAGTCTCTGTTACATGCCTGGCTTTGGCATCGCCGAAGCTGCCACCACATTGGTAGGACAGAGCATTGGCGCAGGGCAGAAACTGCTCACCCGTTCGTTTGCCTATATGTCTGTAGGACTGGGTATTACGGTGATGACACTGATGGGTGTGCTGATGTGGATCTTCGCCCCAGAGCTGATGGGCATCATGTCGCCTGTGGAAGAGGTGATCTCACAAGGTACAGAGGTGCTTCGCATCGAGGCCTGGGCAGAGCCGATGTTCGCAGTTGGCATCGTTGCTAATGGTGTCTTCATTGGTGCTGGCGACACGATGATTCCAACCATCATGAGTCTTGGCTCGATGTGGGCTGTTCGTCTGACACTGGCTGCCACTCTTGCACCAAAGTATGGACTGAAGGGTGTATGGACAGCGATGGCCATCGAACTCACCTTCCGAGGCATTATCTTCCTGATCCGTCTCTTCAAAGGTGGCTGGGCGGAGAAACTGAAGGTGAAACATTAAACATTAAAGATTACCAATATGTACAGAATTCTATTATTACTTTTCGCTTTTCAATTCTCTCTTTTAACTTCTTG
>JAEETB010000339.1 GCA_016286575.1 Prevotella sp. | reverse complement strand
CGGGTCCATGTTAGAATTCCAGTAACAGAAGAGTGGTATCCCAACGTCGGCTCCTCCAAAACCGAAGTCCTGGTCTCTCAGCCTCCCACCTATCCTGTGCATCCGTTACCGAAATCCAATATCAGGCTACAGTAAAGCTCTACGGGGTCTTTCCGTCCAGTCGCGGGTAATGGGCATCTTCACCCATACTTCAATTTCACCGGGCCCCCTGTTGAGACAGCGCTCAAATCGTTACACCATTCGTGCGGGTCGGAACTTACCCGACAAGGAATTTCGCTACCTTAGGACCGTTATAGTTACGGCCGCCGTTTACTGGGGCTTCGGTTCGATGCTTCGATTGCTCTAACATGTTCCCTTAACCTTCCAGCACCGGGCAGGTGTCAGCACCTATACGTCAGATCTCTCTTTCGCAGATACCTGTGTTTTTGCTAAACAGTCGCTTGAGCCTATTCTCTGCGGCCACTCTCGTGGCACCCCTTATCCCGAAGTTACGGGGTCATTTTGCCGAGTTCCTTAACAAGGGTTCTCCCGTTCGTCTCAGGATTCTCTCCTCGCCCACCTGCGTCGGTTTCCGGTACGGGTACCTTCAGATATACTAGCAGCTTTTCTCGCCAGCGTGAACTCATCTGCTTCCCTACTTGATTTCGGTCCACATCACACCTCAGCTTAGAGGAACGCGTACTTCACTACGTTCCAACCTCAGTGCTTGTACGGAGTTGACCATCACCCCGCTCAGACTATCCTTCTGTGTCACTGCTTCATTCTTCGGTAGTGCAGGAATATACACCTGCTGTCCATCGCCTACGACTTCCGTCCTCGGCTTAGGCCCCGACTTACCCTGGGTGGATGAACCTTCCCCAGGAAACCTTGGGCTTTCGACGGCGAAGTTTCTCGCTTCGCTCTCGCTACTCATACCGGCATTCTCTCTTCTGTGCGGTCCACCGTGCCTCTCGATACGGCTTCAGCCCCCACAGAACGCTCCTCTACCACGCGCTTACGCGCATCCATCGCTTCGGTGTCACGTTTTAGCCCCGGACATTTTCGGCGCACAACCACTCGACCAGTGAGCTATTACGCACTCTTTAAATGTGTGGCTGCTTCTGAGCCAACATCCTGGTTGTCTGTGCAATTCCACATCCTTCTCCACTTAACGTGTACTTTGGGACCTTAGCGGTTGATCTGGGGTGTTCCCCTTTTGCCCGCGGAACTTATCTCTCGCGGACTGACTCCCATGGTCTGCATTGTATGGTATTCGCAGTTTGATAGAGTTTGGTAGGATTTGAGTCCCCCGCGCCCATTCAGTGCTCTACCCCCATCAATTACTCCATGAGGCTAGCCCTAAAGCTATTTCGAGGAGAACCAGCTATCTCCGGGTTCGATTGGAATTTCTCCCCTATCCACAGCTCATCCCCGCCTTTTTCAACAGACGTCTGGTTCGGTCCTCCATGGGATTTTACTCCCACTTCAACCTGGCCATGGATAGGTCACCCGGTTTCGGGTCTACGTCATGCAACTATCGCCCTGTTCAAACTCGCTTTCGCTTCGGCTCCGAACCTTCAGTTCTTAACCTCGCTGCATAACGTAACTCGCCGGTCCGTTCTACAAAAAGTACGAGATCGTACATCGCGTGTACTTTCTCTGCTTGTAAACACAGGGTTTCAGGTTCTCTTTCACTCCCCTCCCGGGGTTCTTTTCACCTTTCCCTCACGGTACTATGCGCTATCGGTCACCATATCGTATTTAGGCTTGGATGGTGGTCCACCCTGCTTCCCGCCGGATTCCTCGTGCCCTGCGGTACTCTGGTTTCAGCTGGCCGTCTGATCTTTTCGCGTACGGGGCTGTTACCCCCTTTGGCTGAGCTTTCCATCTCTCTTCCGCTAAGATCTCGCGTGCGTATTGCTGACCCACAACCCCGGGGAGCATGCTCCCCGGTTTGGCCTCTTTCCCGTTCGCTCGCCGCTACTTAGGAAATCATTATTTATTTTCTCTTCCTGCGGGTACTTAGATGTTTCAGTTCCCCGCGTGCCCTCCTGTAAGACTATGGATTCATCTTACGGTGACAGGTTCTTCGCCTGCCGGGTTTCCCCATTCGGATATCTACGGATCGGTGCCTGCTTGCGGCTCCCCGTAGCTTTTCGCAGCTTGCCACGTCCTTCGTCGGCGTATGGTGCCAGGGCATCCACCCTGTGCTCTTTGTAGCTTGATTTTTTCGTCGATCCTGAGACCAATTGACTGATAAAATTGACTTTTACCCAAACTGGTCTTTTCTGAATCTTTCTTTACTGTGCAGTTGTCAAGGTGCGCTATCCGCGAACCTTGAAAACGATACAGAATTCGAAACGCGTTTGAATCCCAGCGATTCCGTGAACGTTCGTTGACGTTCCGTTTTTGCTTCTTTGAAGCTTTGTTTACCGGAAATTTCTTTCCGTATCGACCATCGGTTTGAGCTCTGGCGTTTCCGCCTTCGCTTTACTCCCTAGAAAGGAGGTGATCCAGCCGCACCTTCCGATACGGCTACCTTGTTACGACTTCACCCCAGTCATTGGTCTTGCCTTAGGCGGCTGGCTCCTTGCGGTTACCTCACCGACTTTGGGCACTCCCAACTCCCATGGTGTGACGGGCGGTGTGTACAAGGCCCGGGAACGTATTCACCGCGGCATGCTGATCCGCGATTACTAGCAACTCCGACTTCATGTGGGCGGGTTGCAGCCCACAATCCGAACTGGGACCACTTTTTTGAGATCCGCTCCCCCTTGCGGGTTCGCCCCTCTCTGTGGTGGCCATTGTAGCACGTGTGTAGCCCAGGTCATAAGGGGCATGATGATTTGACGTCGTCCCCACCTTCCTCCGAGTTGTCCCCGGCAGTCTCTTCAGAGTCCTCAGCACTACCTGTTAGTAACTGAAAATAAGGGTTGCGCTCGTTGCGGGACTTAACCCAACATCTCACGACACGAGCTGACGACAACCATGCACCACCTGTCTCAGTATGAGCAAGCTCACACCATATCTCTATGGCTTTTACTGGATGTCAAGACCTGGTAAGGTTCTTCGCGTTGCGTCGAATTAAACCACATGCTCCGCTGCTTGTGCGGGCCCCCGTCAATTCCTTTGAGTTTCAACCTTGCGGCCGTACTCCCCAGGCGGAATGCTT
>JAEETB010000338.1 GCA_016286575.1 Prevotella sp. | reverse complement strand
ACGCGAAGATTACGAAGTACTTTTAAAGGTAAAATCAGCTATGCTTCTCTGTGCCTGTCCATTTGCGGATGCGACGGGCGAAGGATTGTGCAATATGTGAGAAGTTGCCGTAACGGAGGTTCAGGAAAAGTTCTTCGATAGAGTTCTGTACCTTGATCCACGGATGGTTCCACGCATTGGCACGATAGAGACGTTCCAAATAGGCTTTGTTCTCAGTGACCTCCTGGGGATGCTTCAAGGGGAAAGTCAATTCATGGCGCTTCATGGTGAACATCCGTCTGATGCGGTGAGGAGTGGTCTTCAGTTCCGCTGAGAAATGGGTGGAGTCAGCCATCAAGCCGATGTTATTGATCTGATTCTGCTGGGGCATGATGGCCAAACTGTCGTTGAGCAGCATATCACTCCAGTAGATGGTCTCAAAATAGGCTTTGCCACTCTGACAATGATCACGGAACATCTGTATCATGTCTTTTCTCAGATTCCGCTCCTTGGCCACGCGCTCCAGCTTCTGCATAGCCTTCGGATCATGGATAAAGCCGTAATCAGGATCCCATCGCTCTGCTACCCTGCGCCAAGATGCCCAGCCCCAGATACTGAAGGCGGTGGTAAAGAAATAGCTGTCGCTGCAGTCTGGCGAAACCTCATCGATGTTGAAACCTGCTATCATCGAGATGCGCTTATCGTGCTCATAACGGTCGAGCATCTCCTTGCAGAAAGGGAAGAACGACTGCGAGGGTACCACATCATCCTCGAGCACGATTACCTTATCAGCCAATGAGAAAGCCCATTGGTGAGACAGGAATCCTGAGGGGTCGCAGCCTTGATTATGGTCGAGATAACGGCGATGCACCTCGCACTCCCAGTCGATATGCGCGTCGCTGACAATTTCGCGACAAGCCTCGATGCCAGTCAGATCGTGCTCTCCACGAGGACCGTCCTGATAGAGCAGAAGCTTCGAGGGCCTTGCCTGGCGCACGGCGTTGAACACCTGTTGGAAGGTGTCACTGCGTGTGAAGAACAGCAGTAATACGGCGATATCTGTCTTGGCGGGATACTTCATTTCAACACTTTTTCGCTGCAAAGATACGAAATAATTAAGATTTAAGAATTAAGAATTGAGAGTTTTTTGTATCTTTGCAGCGAGAAATAATGTGAAATCGCTATGCAAGCAATCATCTTGGCGGCAGGAATGGGCCGCAGACTTGGAGAACTGACGAAGGAGAATACCAAATGTATGGTGCCTGTAAACGGCATCCGACTCATCGACCGTCTCTTGGGACAATTGTCGAAACTCCCCCTCAATCGTGTCATCATTGTGATAGGCTATAAAGGTAAAGAGCTGAAGGAATATATACAATCCTCATTCCATATTCCACATTCTTGCGTCCCTTCGGTAGCAAGCGTCCTTCGGCCGAGCGCCACATTCCACATCGAGTATGTCGAAAACCCCATCTACGACAAGACCAACAACATATATTCCCTCTCGATGGTGAAAGACCAGCTGCAGGAAGATGACACCCTGCTCATTGAGAGTGACCTCATCTTCAGCGACCGCCTCTTCCCCATGATTCTCGAGAACCCATACCCCAATCTTGCTCTAGTGGCCAAGTATGAGTCGTGGATGGATGGCACGATGGTGCGTCTCGATGCAGACAATAACATCGTGAACTTCGTGCCGAAGCAGGCCTTCGACTATGCCGATGTCGATAGCTATTATAAGACGGTGAACATCTATAAGTTCAGTCGCGATTTCCTGAAAAACAGCTACGTCCCGTTCCTGGAGGCCTATACTAAGGCAGTAGGCAATAATGAGTATTACGAGAACGTGTTGCGTATCCTCTCGTTGCTTAATACCCATAGTATGAAGGCACAGCCCATCGGAAACGAGAAATGGTATGAGATCGATGACAAGCAGGATCTAGACATTGCCGAAGCTCTTTTTGCAGACGACAAGGATGTGCTCCGCAAGTTCTATGGCCGTTATGGTGGCTATTGGCGTTTTCCGCAGATGCTTGACTTCTGCTACTTGGTAAACCCCTATTTCCCCTCGAAACGGATGAAGGACGAGCTGCGCAGCAATTTCGATACCCTGTTGACAGAATATCCTTCGGGTATGAAGGTCAATACGCTGATCGCCAGCAAAAGCTTTGGCGTGAGTGAACCTTATATCGTGCCTGGTAATGGTGCCGCCGAGCTCATCAAGGTGCTGATGGAAGGCATGGATGGCAAAGTAGGCTTCGTTCGTCCTACGTTTGAGGAATATCCTAATCGCTTCGACAAGGAGCGTCAGATTACCTTTGTGCCTCAGAATGAAGATTATCGCTATACAGCCGATGACCTCATGGCTTCCTTCTCAGATCAGGATATCCAGGCATTGATGGTTATCAATCCGGATAATCCCTCTGGCAACTTCATCCCCAAAGCCGATCTGCTTAGATTGGCACAATGGTGCGAGGAAAGAGACATCCGACTGGTGGTCGATGAGAGCTTCGTGGACTTTAGTGATACGAGGAGCTCCCTGCTCTCCGATGAGATTCTTGAGACTTATCCCCACATGGCAGTAATGAAGAGTATCTCCAAGAGCTTCGGTGTGCCAGGCCTTCGTCTGGGCATCCTCGCCTCGGCTGATAAAGACCTGATTGCGCGAATCAAGAAAGAGGTATCTATCTGGAACCTCAACTCGTTCGCCGAGTTCTTCATGCAGATCTATAACAAGCATGAGAACGACTACCTGAAAGCCTGTGAGAAGTTTGTCGTAGAGCGTGCCGGCTTTGAGCAGCAGCTGCGCACGGTACCCTTTCTCCGTGTCATGCCCTCACAGGCCAATTATTTCCTCTGTGAGGTGCTGCCGCCCTATACAGCCACAGAAATCGTGATATACATGCTTCGCCAGCATAATATCCTGACGCGCGATTGTAGCAATAAACCCGGTCTCGACCCCAACAAGCAGTACATGCGTATTGCCGTGCGCAATCATGAGGACAATACCCGATTGGTGGAAGGACTGAAGAAGTTAAAGGTGAAAAGTTAAAAGTGAAGAATGAAGACGAATCGTGTATCTGTCATTCAGCAGGCGCAGATCGATGCGCTTCATATCAGCCCTGCCACTTGTGTGGAGTGGGTGAGGGAAGCCTTTCTCCTGAAGGATGAGGTCCAGA
>JAEETB010000337.1 GCA_016286575.1 Prevotella sp. | reverse complement strand
ATGGGGTATAACACAAAGGATGAAAACGGATTACTGCCGATGCTTAATACAGGTGCTGCTGCTAAGGGCTTATATGGTGTTGACAACGCAGGCACCAAGGAAATAAATCTTGGCATCGCTATCAATAAGCGCAAAGAGATTCCCGAGAAGATTACCATTAAGGTTGTGAAAGACGGTACAGAGTATACCCTTCAGAACAATAAGGAGGCCGCTACTATGATTTGCGTCGGAACCGACTTTGAGCCTTGGATGGGTGAGCGCGATCAACTTAAGATAGCTTATCCTAAGTTCGTGGACTTTGTTCAAACAGGAAAGCCCGCTTGGAACAAATGGTATAAATAACACGTCAAATACTTAAAAATAAAAAGAATTTAGGAAAGGGGTGTCTGCGCGATGCAGACACTTCTTTTTTTATGCGAAATCTATATAATATTCAGATTTTTTTGTATCTTTGCAGCGACAATTAAAACAATCCATATATAAATATGAAAAGATATTTGACAATCATATTCGCTGTCTTGGTTATAAGTATAATCTTTACGGCTTGCTCCCATGATAAGGATCTCTATCAACCACAGGAATCCGTTGAAATGCCACAAAGTCAGGAACAGACTAAGAAAGAAGAGCAGCCCGAGGAGCAAAGTCAACCCCAGGAGCAACAGAATGGCAATAATCAGAATCAAGAGCAGCAGCAGCCTGAGGAGCAGAGTCAACCTCAGGAGCAGCAGAATGGCAATGATCAGAATCAGAGTCAGGAGCAGCCCGAAGAGCAGAACCAATCCCAGGAGCAGCCGAATTATAATGACCAGAACCAGGAGGAGGATCCAAATAACAACGTTCAAGAAGATTATAATAACGCATTTGAAGATGCATTCGGCAAACCCAGCGAAGACCAAACCTGGGGATTCTAATTCTTCCAATACAAATAAGTAACCCTTATTGACAAATAAGCGCTGCTTATTGCAAAATAAGGCATCCTTATTGCACAATAAGCGGCACTTATCTGAGGACAAAAGGCGGACACAGCGAATTAAGCGTGAATTTCTGTTAAAAAATCAGCGAATCCGTTGGATGGTATAGAAAATTTTCGTATTTTTGCACGAATAAAGACAACTATTAAGAAATAAGCTTATTGATAATAAATAGTATTTGAGTATGAAGAAGTATTTGATGACCGCAGTTGCCGCCCTCACTTTTGGCGGATTGATGACCAGCTGTACACACGACATTGATGGCTCCGGCTCTTCTGGCGACGTAGCCACAAATGCCCAGGAAAGCTATGAGCAGGCATTCCTTAACACTTTTGGCCGCCCAGTAGATGGCTTCGACTGGGGATTTGGCTCTGGCAACAATTCAACAGCTGCTAGCACAAGGGCGATGACAATTGGAGAAGATGTTTACAATGAGTTTAACCTTCCAACCACTGCAGAACACCTTGCTGCATAT
Organism: Prevotella sp.; assembly: GCA_016286575.1. GTDB lineage: Bacteria > Bacteroidota > Bacteroidia > Bacteroidales > Bacteroidaceae > Prevotella. The sequence continues at coordinate 1,736 of JAEETB010000337.1, read as the reverse complement.
CCTACCGCAATCCCAGAAGGTGCAGAGGAAGTTTCGGAGTTGGCAAGCATGGAAAAGTACAAGACTCAGGAATATAATAATGGTGACCTCTTTTTTATTTATTCGAAAAATGGCGGTGGACATAATTATAAGATTACGTCTTCGGGCGAAGTCACTATAGGTGGTTCTTGGAAAAATGAAAGCAACCAAATTTATAATGTTTATGTTTCCGTTAATGGAAATGTAACACTTAAGCGTAATGGTACAGAATTCATGAACCTATACATTCTTCAAGGTAATGTAACACTTGCCAGCGATTTCGGACAATGTGGAGGTCTTATCTCTGTTGCAGAGGGAGCAACTCTTAACGAAGGCAGATCAGAATTAGCACATAATGGCGGTATCAAATTGTTCAATAAGGGTACCGTGAACACAACTGGTGATTACAAAATCGGTAACAATGCATACGTTTATAATGAAGCGACCTTTAATATTAATAATGGCAGAGGTACGTTGAATTATTACCCAGGAAGCGGGCAGACACCTTATTTCTTTAACGTAGGTGATGGTGTTGAGCTAAATGCAGGTTCATTTGTTATGGATTCAGAAGGCGGTTTTATCAGTGACGGTACTGTAAATATCTCTGGATCGACTCAGGTTACTCAAGCTGGAATTATCTGGGTTAACAATGGTCACTACACAACAGGATCATTGAACTTCAGTGCTAAGAACGCCACATTCTATAACTACTGCCAGCTTAAGGTTACTGGTAACACACTCTTCACAGACGGTGAGTTCAACCTCATGTCAAACAGTTATATGGAAACCCAGCATGGTCTGTTCAATAACTTTATTATTAACATGTATGACAACTCTGGAGTAAATATTACTGATGGTATTATGACTGGTCGTCAAGGAGATGGTACCTTTCAGGGGTTCAGGGCTGTTGATAACAATGCAAGAGCATACGTCCGCATTGCTGGCACCAGCTATATTCCCGTTCAGCAAGAGGGCGCATTACGTGTATATGGTGCAAACATGACCTTCGCTTATAACGAGATGAAGTTCTATGAAAATACAAACGGCATTAATATATACAGCACGTGGAACACAGGTAACTATTGGGGGGAAACCAATCAGGCAGCACTTGACGCTAAGCAAGATCCGCGTATAGAATGGAACAAGAACAACGTGACGAAAATTTTCACTGGTGATGATTTTTCTAAGATTAGTGTTACTTCGAATTCTAGAGACTGCGCTGCCACATGGACAGTACCCGGCACTCCCGTTACACCTCCTGTAACTCCTGTTACAGACAAGGTTCGTGTGATTGCTGAGGACTTGTCAACACTTGATGGAAAGGCTGATTTTGACTTCAATGATATAGTATTTGATGTAGAGTTACTCTCATCAGGTATGGTGAAAATCACTTTGCAAGCAGCAGGTGGTACACTGCCTCTGACTGTAGGAGACCCAACAACAGAGTTACAGAGCCCCACAATGGAGATGCAAAAAGACTCGCAAGGTAATGACATGGAAGAGGTGATGAAATATGAAGTTCATAGGCTGTTTAAGGTTGCTACAACCACAATGGTAAATACCAATGCTGCTGGTGGTGCTAACAGAGATGCTGTGTCATTCGAAATCGCCAATCCGTCTTCATCTAACGACGTAAAAGAAATTGCCAATGCAATTCCCATCCGTGTATACAAGGGTGGGCAGTGGATTGAATTGGCAAAGGCCGTGCCTGTAACAGG
>JAEETB010000336.1 GCA_016286575.1 Prevotella sp. | reverse complement strand
CTGCCGTGAAGGTGATCAAGCTGCTGGCTCAGAGCACGGGCGACTTCACCCGCGACGAGCTGAAGAAGGACGTGAAGCTGAGCTGGACCGACAAGACCAAGGCAGAGATCGCTGCTGCCAAGGGCGATTCAGCAGGCGGCTCTGACTCCGGCTCTCAGCAGGGCGGCAACAGTGGCTCCGGCGGTGACAACAGCGGTGGCGGAGGCGACAACGGTGGCGGCTTCGACACGGGTAGCTAATTCTAAAGTTTAGAGTTCTTTTAGTCGGCTAACGCCTTTGTAAAAGCGGCAAAGCCGAGCGTAAAGTTTAGAGTGGTCCCTCGCAGCGGTGCGGGGGACTATTTTTATTTCTTGAAGTAGTCGTTGCGCATCTTGATGATAAAGATGATCGTTGAGCAGACGGTCGTAATGAGGTTGGTAATAAAGAGGAAAATACCAGTAGAGATGCCCTGCGACAGACACAGCATCAGTCCCTGACCCATGAAACAGAGACCTCCTACCGCCATCATGCAGAAACCGGGCATGGAGATGCCGTCGGTCTGACGGGTACGGATGGTCTGGATGGCCTGAGGCAGATAGCCCAGAATGAGACCGATGCTGCCTAACCAGCCGAAAATCGCATATATGATATTATTTTCCATAAGCATAATAGTAATTTTGCTGCAAATATAAGACGTTTTTGGCTTCATTCCAATTTTTTTTCTTTAAAAACATCATTTTTTTCAAAAAAAGATGTATCTTTGCACAGAAATCAATCAATAACTAAATTCAACAATAATGGAAGATGATTTTAATATCAAACTGGATGGAACGACCCTCAATGTATATTTAGGGTTTGAACTGATGAATGAAAATGCTCCAGCATTGCATAACGAACTGAAGAAGTATCGGGGTCAGAACATCACGAAGATCGTGTACGACGCTACTGACCTGGTGTATATCTCCAGTAGTGGCATCCGTGTGATCTCTTATACGTTCCAGGAATTAGGCAAGTCTCCTAAGATTGAGTTTGTGAACTGTGCCAAGAAGATATATGAAACCCTGGACATCGTTGGCATTACCAGCATCATCAGTTTTATACAGGATGATTCGAAAAAGGGTCAGGCAGACCTCATGGATGTCAGAATGCGAAAGAAGGTCAGGGAACTCCAGCAGCAGCAGCTCGACTATTTCGCAGCCAACAACGATGTGGTGATGTACCAGATGAAACTGGGACAGGAAGATGACTGAAGACCAGGGCTGAACAGACTTAATTTGTAATGAATAACTAAGAATTTAAAATATTAATCCAGGCTTATGGCAAGTGATAAGTATCAACTTATTATCGACGGCAAGGACTACTGGTTCCAGAAAGAGCAGATGATTGACAATAACAGCTTCCATCTGGAGAAGTTGTCGTATGACAAAGGTCTTTACCGTCCGGCAGAGATATTGGCCACCATCAATATCGATGGCCAGAGTATGAAAAACGACCAGTTGATGGATGCCTTCTACATGAAGGACGTCAAGCTGATGATCGGCGACGAGACGGTGGCTGAGAACTATTTTGTGTTCAAGGTCAAACCCATCTTCAAGAAGGTGGCGAGTGGGAGCAGCCTGAAGCTCGAACTGACCATCTACAGCCAGGACAAGCTGATGACCCTCGACAAATACTCGAAGGCATGGACAGGTCAGAAACTCGGCACAGACATCTTCAAGGATGAAGTGAAAGGTTTCACCTTCAACGATGAAGTCATCTCAACCAGCAATGATCTGCAGGTGCTCGATTATGGCTCGGGCGAATTCATTCAGCCCTATCTCGTGCAGTATAACGAGAGTTTCTACGATTTCCTGCGTCGCACGACCAACCGCTGCGGAGAGTTCCTGTATCACGAGAACGGCTCGCTGCACCTGGGTATGAAGGTCAACGACATGGCCAAGAAGAATGATCCCGACTACGCGGACATCGCCTGTGAGCGTTATTACGAGAATATCCTCAGCGAGGGCACGACGACTACCGACTATGCCTATAACTACATTCCTGAGAATCGTACTCTGCCCCAAAAAGGCGACAGGCCTTACAGCAATCCTCTGACCTACGATGACTTTCTGGACAACGTAGACCGTGAATACACCGACGTGACGGCACAATATGATTACCTCAGCAAGAACATCCTCAATTCTATCTGTCTGGCGCTTGGTGGTACATCGCTTCAGAATATCATCCAGAACGTGGCTGTGACAAACGCTTTCAAGTATCTTCACGCTTCGACCGCCGCGGCCAATATGAACAAGAAACACATGGATTCAAACATCAATCCATGGTCGGGATGTGATGATCAGAATGGAAGCAGTGTCAGGCAGTTTGGTACTTATAATGATCAAAATCCGAAGAATGACTTCTGCGGAAAAAAGATCAACATGAATGCCGAATTCTATGCGCTGATCCGCAAGGCAGAAAAGAAGGTAGGCGAGAATGCCGTCCATCTGGAGTTCGGGGAGAACATCCAGCAGCTGTCGATAGGCGACAAGATCAAGGTGGACGGTGAGAACTATATCGTGATAGGTGTGAACGGTTACTGTGTTTACACTTACGACCAGTCGTCGAAGGCTACATGCGAGGAGCATCAGCACGTGATAGGCGTGAAGCTCTATGGCAAGGCCGCCATTCCTCCTGCACTGCCTGATGTCATCGTCCGTGAGTCGCAGCCCCAGTTGGCATTCGTTGATGATAATTTCGACCCCCAGAAGATCGGCCGCGTGCGCGTCAAGTTTGCCTGGCAGCCCGATGACAGCGATGCCTCGCCCTGGATCCGCGTGTCGATGCCCTTTGCCACTGACGGCGCTGGCGTGAAGTTCAAACCCGAAAAGGACGACGAGGTGATGGTCAGCTTCGAGGAGGGTAATGTGGAACGTCCATACGTCTCCGGTTTCCTGCTCTCACCGCGCAGCAACAAGACATGGAGTTGGCTGCCTGACCGTGGAATCACATCGAAAAACGGTCATAGCATCACCTTCAGCGACGGTCTCGACGGCGCCACTTCCTTATATGCCCTTTCTCCCTTATGGAGTCTCATCCGGAGCTTCATCCCCAATGCAGGTATTCCTCCTGAGCTGAGTGATAGTGCCATCTTCAGGGGGCTTACTGGCGGCATGACGCTCAGCGACAGATTCGGACTCTACAAGATCAATCTCTCAAGCGATTC
>JAEETB010000335.1 GCA_016286575.1 Prevotella sp. | reverse complement strand
CCTTGGTTGTTGATCGTACCAGTCCTGACGGGTGTGATGATTGCCCGTCGTTGGCCTTCGATGGTTGTTCTTTTCCTGGCCATTCTTTTGGCAGCGATTGTCGGACTATTAGTTCAACCCCAGCTTATCCATCAGATTTCAGGAGAGACAGGGCAAGGGCTATTGATCTCTTATAAAGGTATGATGCAGGTATGCTATGGCAGTACAAACATCGAAACGGGTGTGCCGATGTTGAATGAACTGGTACATACCAGTGGCATGGGTGGCATGATGCCCACCATTTGGCTGATTATATGTGCTCAGACTTTTGGTGGAGCACTTACAGCTACAGGGCAGTTGCAGGATTTGATGCACCTGATTCTTCGATTTGTGAGAGGTACGGCATCGTTGGTGGCTTCCACAGTCGGAACAGCATTGTTCTGTAATATTGCTCTTGCTGATCAGTATCTGTCGATTATGCTCAGTAGTCAGATGTTTAAGGAAACCTATGGAGAGAAAGGTTATGAACCAAGGTTGTTAAGCCGCAGTTGTGAGGATGGTGCCACCGTTACCTCTGTTTTGGTGCCTTGGAATACCTGTGGACTGACGCAGAGTACAGTACTTGGTGTAGCTACCCTGACATATCTGCCATACTGCTTCTTCAATTATCTTTCGCCTCTGACGAGTATCGTTGTTGCCGCTTTGGGGTTGAAGATTTATCGCCTTCGTGAGAAATGATTTTCCTCAGTCTTTTGCTTGCTGGTTTCCTCACATTAGTTGAACTCAATTGTGAGAACCTTTTCGACTATTTTCATGATGAAGGCAAACAGGATGAGGAGTATCTGCCTGATGCCACTCGCCACTGGAACAAGAAACGTTATTGGCGAAAACTGAATCATACGGCCCAGACACTTCTTTCTGTCTCTGAAGATGGAATCCCTGACTTGATAGCTCTCTGCGAAGTTGAGAATGACTCGGTAATGCGAGATCTGACCAAGAGATCTTTACTGCGGAATGCTGGTTATGAATATCTGGTCACTTCCTCACCAGACTTGAGAGGTATTGATGTGGCTTTACTCTATTCGCCTTTCACTTTTTCGCCTATCCAAAGTTATCCGCTTCGTGTAGAACCTGTAGAGAATATGCGTCCCACCCGTGATATTCTTTATGTCAGTGGTCAGATACCTTCAGGTGATACAATACATGTCTTTGTGGTTCACCTGCCCAGTCGTTTCGGAGGTGAACGATATAGTCGTCCTTTTCGTCAGGCTGCAGCTGAACGTTTGTGTCAGTCGATTGATTCTATCCAGACTGTCACGACGATGCCAAAGATTCTGATTGCAGGAGATTTTAACGAGGAGGATGATGGCCCTGTGATGCAAGAGATATGCCGTCATGGTGTTTCCTGTCTGACGAACAATGCCAAAGGTGCAAATGGTGTCCTTGGGACTTATCGGTATAAAGGCGAATGGGGTAGCATAGACCATATCCTTAGTTCCCCTTATATTTATAATAAAGTGGAGAGGGCTTTTATCCATGCGCCACTTTTTCTGTTAGAAGAAGATCAACAATATGGGGGATTCAAACCTCGTCGTACCTATAACGGCATGCGTTATCAGCCTGGTTATAGTGACCATCTTCCTTTAGTCGTACGTATCAGATATTAGTCGATTACAGCGATAGCATGTTGTACTCCTTGGTTTGTGGAACAAACTCAGGGGAGAACAGATCGCGTTCCGGCATGTAAATCTTGGTCTTGATACCTGCAAGTCTGAACAGCAGATGACAGAGATTGTCAGTAGAGAACTCGCGGTCGATAGTCTGTCCCATGGCCTGCCATTCTGTTTCATGTGACTCTTTCCATTTGTCAGAACACCAGACGATAAAAGGAATCTCAATCTGATACTTGATGAGGTCTGGGGTAATCTGATCTGTGGCAAGTAGCTTGCGACCATAGAAATCACGATAGTCGTAGACTTCTTCTCCGTGGTCAGGGAAATAGACTAACAAGGCATTCTGATTCTTCACCAAATCCATAATCTGACGGATGACGGCATCATTATAGCGGGTGGCATTGGCGTATTCGGCAATACGCTCTCTGCTTTCCTCATTGAGGTATGGGGCTTTGCTTGTTACGTCTTTAGCCGTGAATACCTGATATTGCGGTTCATGTGGATACTGGGTGGTAGCCAGGAAATGTTGGCCTCCAAGATGGAAAATAATGAGGTTACGGTTGCCGAGTCTGCCTTTGGTATTATTCTTGAAGTCAGAGATCAGTCCTCCGTCATAAGGAGCTCCGTTTTCATTAATGGCCGTATAGGATAGCTGTTGTATCCTTTCGTTAAACAGTATTGAGTTGAGCGTGAAAGCCCATGCAGCATCTGGATCCCATTTATACTGATTATCCCAGAACCACACATCATATCCTGCTTTTTTGAAGATAGCAGGGAAATAAGGATAATCATACCATTGTTCCTGCTCATGGATATTGTTGCAGCAAAGTACATTCTTTAAGACAATGCTGGTCATGTTGTGAGGGGCTTTCACACGGTTGAAAGCATACAGGTTACCTCGGTCTCGCTCCTCACACTGATAGGGAGTTGTATCAAGGTCATAGCCATAGAGTGAAGTATGGTACTTGTTGTAGGATTCTCCAATGACGACAATGATGGTCAGCGAGTCTGTCTCTTGGCAGGTGACATCATCTAGGATAGCCTCAGTAGCACTGATCATTTGAGCCAAGTCCTGTCCTGACATATGGATGGCATCAAGGGAGTAGCAGAGATTGGGTATGGGCATACCCTTGCGGAAAGGGATGTCCAAGATCCATCGTTCTGCTTCAAAAGTGTTGCGGCATAGGACAAGATGGCCATACCTATAAAGGGCAGCGCATCCTCCGATTGCTCCTAATAGGATAACTGGTATGATAATATATGTAGCAATGGGTTTAGCGATGATTTGTGCTATTCGTTTACGGAATATCTCTCCGATAATGGTCAGAACAAGTAGGGCACAGACCATAGCGATGGTCTTATACATGGCTGGTGTGAAGAAGTAGGTGCTGAAAAAGCCTGATACTTCCTTACTGTTGGTTTCAAAAAGAAGCAATAGAATCTTAGGGGAAATATCTGTGCTAAAAGCTAAGCGCAGGTAACAGTTGACAGCATATATCGTGAAGAGGATGACATAAAAGAGAACCTTCAGATGAATTTTGCGCAGCCA
>JAEETB010000334.1 GCA_016286575.1 Prevotella sp. | reverse complement strand
CCATCGCCCTCGGCGTGATTCGTGACGTTGATGCTCCGACCTACAACGACTCCGTTTACGCCCAGCTTGAAGAGGTGTCAGGCCAGAAGAAGTATCACAACTTCACTGAGCTGCTCGAGACCAACGATATCTGGACCGTAGAGTAACGAGTTTGTAAACTCCACATATCAATCGCCCCCTTAGGCTTATGGCTTGAGGGGGGATTTTGTGTATTTATACACCAAATATTCGAAAGAATTAAGATTTAAGAATTAAGTATTAAGAAAAAACCGTAACTTTGCGGCGCGTTTTCGAAAACTTAATTTAAATCAAGACATATGTTTCATATTTACGAAGGATTCCATCTGGTAGAGACGTACCATAAGATGCGTCACCAGAGGAAGTATCATCCAGAAGACAGCTCTAAGCGTGTCATCAAAATCGCCCTAGTGGCTATCGTTACTCTCCTACTTTGGAACATGCCTACCGAATGGTTCGGCATTCAGAACCTTACCGTTGTCCAGCAGCGTGTTATCGCCATCTTTGCGTTTGCCACACTGATGTGGATTCTCGAGATTGTTTCATCATGGGCCACTTCTATTGCCATCATGGTACTAATGCTACTTTTCTGTACAGATAGTGGTATCGCCCCAATGGTCAATGAGGAAGAGGTAGGTAAGCTGTTATCTTATAAAGGTGTAATGGCTTGCTTTGCCGACCCTGTTATCATGCTGTTTATTGGTGGATTCGTACTGGCTATCGCTGCTACGAAGACGGGTCTCGATGCCCAGTTGGCTAAGGTACTGCTGCGTCCTTTCGGTACAAAGAGTGAGATGGTGCTCCTGGGCTTCCTGTTGGTAACAGGTTTGTTCTCAATGTTCGTATCTAACACGGCTACCGCAGCTATGATGCTGACGTTCCTGACACCAGTGTTCCGTCAGTTGCCCCCCGAGGGTAAAGGTCGTATTTCATTGGCAATGTCAATTCCTGTAGCCGCAAACCTCGGCGGTATGGGTACACCTATCGGTACACCTCCAAACAATATCGCCCTGAAGTACCTGAACGATCCTGAGGGATTGAACATGGGTCTCGGCTTCGGTCAGTGGATGATGTTCATGTTCCCACTCGTTGTCGTTCTGCTATTCATTAGCTGGCGCTTGCTGCTGAAGTTCTTCCCATTCAGTCAGAAGACTGTTGAGCTGAAAATCGACGGTGGCATGCAGAAGGGCTTCCAGTCAAAAGTGGTCATCTTCACTTTCATCCTCACCGTCGCACTCTGGTTGTCAGACCGTTTTACCGGTATTAACGCCAACACGGTAGCAATGGTTCCATTCTGTATCTTTGCCCTGACGGGTGTTATTAACAAGCGTGACTTGGAGCAGATTAACTGGAGTGTTATCTGGATGGTAGCTGGTGGTTTTGCCCTTGGTTATGGTCTGAATGCTTCTGGTTTGGCAGCTAATGCCGTAGAGAGCATCCCCTTCGGCGAGTTCTCGCCACTGCTCATCCTGATGCTTGGTGGTGCTATCTGCTATCTGTTGTCGAACTTCATCTCAAACTCGGCTACTGCAGCTCTGCTGATGCCTATCCTTGCAGTAGTCTGCGGTGCTATGGGCGACAAGCTCGATCCAATTGGTGGCACAGGTACCGTATTGATTGGTGTAGCTATTGCAGCATCATCTGCTATGATTCTGCCTATCTCTACTCCACCAAATGCACTGGCCTTCGCTACTGGCTATGTGAAGCAGAGCGAGATGTCGAAGATAGGCATCATCATGGGTGTTATCTCGATGGTACTCGGTTTCGGTCTTGTTTACCTGATGGGAACGCTGAAACTGATTTAAATAAAAAGAATCCTCACCGAACGGGTGAGGATTTCTTTTTTAATATTTGAAGGATGAGCCTCCGACGAATTCACGCATGATGGACGTCGGGGGTATTTCTTTATCACTGATAGGGATGAAATAATGGATAAACTTCAGCAAGCGATGAGCCTCAGCATACTCAGGACAATTCTTTGGCACACTGGAGAGGATCACCTCAGCATGGGTTCGCAACACAGCGAACTCAATGTTCAGGGCTGAGTTGAACATGACGTCGGCGGTCTCTTGGAAGGGAAAGATCCATTGGTCCTCAGCCTCGCAGACACTCTTCCATTGGCTGATGGTCTCACGGGCTGTAAAGGCGCCCTTATTATAGTCGCGGATAATCCGGCGCAACAGTCGATTGTCCTGCGTAGGAATCCAGTTATGATCGTCGAGCGAGATGCTTGTAAGGGCAGAGATATAGACCTTGTATTTCAGGGCATCGGGCACATCCTTCGTCAACAGGGGATTCAGGGCATGAATACCCTCGATGATAAGGACACTATCACCCGAAAGACGGAACTTCTTGCCGTTAAACTCACGCTTGCCCGTCACGAAATTATATTCGGGCACCTCGACCATCTCACCCTTCATCAGCCGTGAGAGGTGATTGGAGAGCAACTTGTAATCGACGGTTTCGACATTATCGAAGTCGTACTGGCCATTGGGCAGTTTCGGCGTATCAACACGGTTTACGAAATAATCATCAGTAGAGAAAGAATAAGGTCGCAGACCACAGGCAAGTAACTGTACAGAAAGGCGTTTGCAGAACGTGGACTTTCCTGAAGAGGATGGGCCTGTAATTAGCACAAGCCGGATGGGATCCTTCTCGCGGTGGAAACGCTGATCGATCTCTTCGGCAATCTTCACAATCTTTTTCTCCTGCAGGGCTTCCGACACCTGAATCAATTCCGAGGCATAACCCTTGAGAATAGCTTTGTTGACATCACCTGCATTCGAGAGGCGCATGATGATATCCCAACGAACCTTCTCGGCAAAAACCTCAAACGTACGGGGTTGCTCGACCTTCTCTGCCAGCACCGAAGGATTTCGCTTATCAGGCACACGAAGCAGCAGCCCGTCGTGATAACGCTCGAGTCCCCACACCTGAAGATAGCCTGCAGAGGGTACCAGCGGACCATAATAATAGTCAATCGTATCGCCTAATGTATAATAATAGGTATAAACCTGACCACTGGTCTCCAGCAATTTCACTTTGTCGACGAATCCCCGTTCGGTGAAGACCCTGACAGCCTCCTCGAGAGTGGCCTCTGTGCGACGGAAAGGCATATCAGCATCGATAATCTCCTGCATGCGCTGACAAATACGCTGCACATCGTCGTCAGCCAACGGCGCACCAT
>JAEETB010000333.1 GCA_016286575.1 Prevotella sp. | reverse complement strand
GTTGGAAGTTGGAGGCTACGAATCACGATTAACAGAAACAATAAAATAGTCAAAAAATGAAAGTAATAATCCTCAATGGTAGTCCCAAGGCCAATGGCAATACGGCAACAGCCCTGCACGAGGTAGAGCAGGTATTGCAACAGCAGGGCATCGAGACAGAATGGATTCATGTGGGTCATCTGCAGATTCACGGGTGCATCGCATGCAACAAGTGTTGGACATCGGGTATATGTGCATTTGGCGACATCGTAAACGAGGTATCTGCCAAGATGCGCGAGGCTGACGGTCTGCTCATCGGCTCGCCAGTCTATTTTGCCTCGCCCAATGGTACATTGCTGTCTTTGCTCGACCGTCTGTTCTATTCCAACCTGCACACCGACTGGAGCATGAAGGTGGGAGCAGCCGTAAGCATCGCCCGTCGAGGTGGGGCAACAGCCACGATGGATGTACTGAACAAGTATTTCCTGAAGACCAACATGCCAGTGGTGCCGTCACAATACTGGAGCATCGCTCACGGCACCGATCCCAGAGAGGTGATGCAGGACGAGGAGGGTATGCAAACCATGCGCCAGCTCGGTTTGAACATGGCATTCCTCATCAAGTCCATCCGTCTCGGCCTACAGCAGTTCGGTTCGCCAAAGATTCAGGAAGAGTTAGTAGAAACGCATTATATCAGATAGGAATTGAAGGCATTCCGATATTGACTGGTTTGAATACCGTTTACAAATTCAATAACTGGTTATGGAACAGAAAAGAACAACACCAGAGTTTATCACAGAGTTGCAGCCGAATGAGATTTTCGTCTTCGGCAGCAATCTCGAAGGAATGCATGGCGGTGGTGCGGCCTATATCGCCTACCGCAAGTTTGGGGCCATCATGGGGCAGGGCGTAGGTCTGCAAGGACAAAGCTACGCAATCCCTACCATGCAGGGCGGCGTAGAGACCATCCGTCCGTATGTGGACGAGTTCATCCAGTTTGCCAAGGAGCACCCTACCCTCACCTTCCTCGTGACCCGCATCGGTTGCGGCATTGCCGGATTCTCGGATGAAGATATTTCTCCGCTATTCGAGAAAGCTCACGACGTGGAGAATATCGTGCTGCCTCCAGGATGGTAAAAATTGAGGCTTATGAGTAATAAGGTAAATATAGAGATCATATCGGCCAGACCTGAAGATGCAGATTTCATCGCATGGATTGTAGCCCAAGGGATGCACATGGATGGTGTGCCTTCGTTTTTGAAAAAACACGGTGCTCGCGAAAATACGCTATATAGTTGGCAGAATACTCGCCTTCTTCGGTGTGATGGCAAACTGGCTGGTGGTCTTATCTCCTACGACGGAGCCACACATGAGGAAAGGCGAAGGAATACCTGGGTGATGCCCGACGGAAGACTGTTCAGTTCGGGTGACGTACCAGAGACGATGGCTGGTGAATACTATCTTGACTCTTTGGCCATCGTTCCTGAGTTTCGTGGGCAAGGGCTTTGGAAACTGCTATTTGACGATGCGGTAGAAACGGCCAAGGAAAAGGGTTTTCATCGCGTTACGCTGATTTGTGACGAGAGTTATCCAAAGTTGGCACACCTTTATACTTCCTATGGGTTTGTGCCAGAAAATACAATTTTGTTTTTCGACACACTCTGCCGCAAGATGGCACTCACAATATAAAAACGATGGCAGGAAATCGACAACATATCATTCACGGCTTGCGCGACGGCATACCCATTGCTATGGGCTATTTTGCCGTGACGTTCTCGCTTGGCATCATTGCAGCGAGGGCAGGCCTGACGGCTCCCTTGGGATTCCTGAGCAGCTTCTTCACCCGTGCATCGGCTGGCGAATATGGCACCTACACGCTGGTAGCAGTACAGGCAGCCTACGTGGAGGTAATAGCCATGTGCTTGGTGGCCAACCTACGCTATATGCTGATGAGTGCGGCACTGTCGCAGAAGATTGCTCCTGGCACTTCATTGTTTCACCGCATACTGATGGCATGTTGCGTGACCGACGAGGTGTTTGGTATCTCTGTCGCCCATCCGGGCTATACGCCACCAGCTTATACTTACTCGGCAGCCCTGATATCTACGTTATTCTGGGCATCGGGGTGTGCTTTGGGCATCGTGGCTGGCAGTCTGTTGCCGCAACCGATGGTAACAGCACTAAGTATGTCGCTCTACGGCATGTTCCTGGCGATTATCATTCCTCCTGCCCATAAAGACCGTAACGTGCTTTATGCGCTGATAGCCAGTTTCGTGTTGAGTGGTCTGTGTGCTGTGGCTCCTGTTATCGGCGAGTGGAGCAGCGGTATGCGAACAGTGCTGCTCACGATTGTCATTTCAGCTGTCGCTGCATGGCTTAAACCAATTAAAATAGATGACGATGGAACAGCATAGTATTCTCATATATATCCTTCTGGCCATTGTCATCACCAACTTGATTCGCGTGACACCAATGGTACTGATCAAAGGGGAGTTACACAACCGCTTTGTGCGCACCTTCCTGTATTATGTGCCTTACGTCACGCTGGCCGTGATGACTTTTCCTGATATGATTCTGGCTACGCCAACTCCATTGCCAGGCATCATTGCGCTGTTGGCTGGTATCGTTGCAGCATGGTTCCGCCTGGGACTATTCCCTGTCGCAGCCATCTGTTGTGTTATCGTCTATTTATTGATATAAAAGCAGATTTTGAAAGTAAGATCTTGCTGAGTCTGATGCATTTTTGTTGCATTAAATCAGTAGCGTTTTTGTCCGAAAAATAGAGAGTTTTTGCTCATTATCAATCTTTTATAAATAATTAACGATTTAAAATTGTAAAGGAATCGAACTTAATTTGTAAAAATAGGTTCACTAACACCCGTATTTTTTCCCCCATTTTTCCCCGAAAACAGCCTAAAAATACGGGATTTCGGGGAAAAAACAAAAAAAAGACCGCTAATTCATTGTGAATCAGCGGCCTTTTCCAATATAGATGGTCGAGGTGACAGGACTCGAACCTGCGACAGCCTGGTCCCAAACCAGGAACGCTACCAACTGCGCTACACCTCGATTTTTCTAAGCGGGTGCAAAGGTACAAAATAAATTAAACATTAAACATTAAACATTGAATTTTAACCCATAAATTAAGCTATATTAACAAAAATGTGAGCCAACTCTTGAAGTCAGCCCACAACTTTTTATTTTCAACAGCTTCTGAGCGAAGCGAATT
>JAEETB010000045.1 GCA_016286575.1 Prevotella sp. | reverse complement strand
TCTCCAGTCAGATAAGTAGAGATTATCTCCGCTTTCTTCTCCTTGGGAAATCTTGGATTTAAAATTCTCATACAATTAACACATTTATTTAGTTCTTAAATGTGTCAACCTATATCAGTACAAGACATTCCCCTTTTTTACAAAAGCCCAATGGATAAAATGTATAATTTTTCATTATATATTTGTTTCTTTCGGAATTTTTATGTATCTTTGCAACCGAATTGATAAAATATATCTATACATATGGATTTAATATTTTTGACAGTCATTTTCCTTCTTGTGTTAGTCTTTGGCTTTGCCTTGTTTTTTATCCATGACCATTACGAAAGACTGCTGAAGAAAGAGGTTAAGCGCGCACAGAAGAGTGAACTGCTGAAGACGGCATTTATTGATAATGCCAGTCAGGCACTGCGCTCCCCGCTGAATGCAATCAATGGTTACAGCAAGATGATTCTGGAAGAGAAGAACATGGATCCTGCTCAGATCCAGGAAATAGCGGCTCATATCGAGAGAGACAGCCAGGAAGTGATCGGTTTCGTTGGACAGCTCTATGAGATATCGAAATTCGAGGGTATCACACCTTCATTCACGTTCATCGAGGTTAACCTCACTGAGCTGATGGCCTCTTATCGTCGAGAAGCTATGAACATCGCCAAGCCCGATGTCTCTGTGCGTGTACGCACTGATCTTTCACCTCACTGCAAGGCTTGGCTTGACACGAATCTTATGCACCAACTGATGCTGCATCTGCTGACGTATGCTGCAAATTTCACATTGCAGGGCGAAATTGACATCATTTACGGAAGTGAGCGCAGAGGACTGAAGGTGACAATCACATATTCGGGCAAAGGCAAGGGTGAACTGATAGGTACTGATATCTACTCATTCCTGCAGCGTGAAGACGCTCTGAAGCAGGTCAACGAATCGTCTATCCTCGGAATAGCTACCTGTAAGGCTATTATCGATGTTCTTGGAGGCGAGCTCAATATGGATACGGAAAACGAGCGCAAGTCGTTTGCTTCGTTCTGGTTCCCCTGCAAGATGCGCGACAAGCATAAGTATTATTGATTTTTCGACGGCAAATGCAATCATAACACAACAGTGTCAAACCATTGTGTCATAAATTAGGGCCTGCAATCACTGCAGACCCTAATTTTCTGTTTTTAGCCATAAACACAAAACTCGTGCTATGCACGCTATCTAAGGACAGCCCGTCTGCCCAAGCATATCAGGAACATGCCGATCTTCAGACAGGACCACAGCAGCCTGAGCAAGGGTAGGGACAGGAAGTACTACTTCGTGATGATCATATCTGATTTAAAATTGATATATAATACTTTTATCAGATTTCAGAGGGGTATTGTTTTACTCCCACTCGATGGTGCCGGTGGGTTTCGGGGTGAGGTCGTAGAGGACGCGGTTGACGCCGGGGACCTCGGTAATGATGCGCTGGGTGATGTGGTGGAGGAGCGAGTAGGGGATCTCCTCGATGGTGGCAGTCATCGCATCGCGGGTGTTGACGGCACGGATGATGACGGGCCAGTCCCAAGAGCGCTTGTTGTCGCGGACACCAGTGGACTTGTAGTCGGGCACAATGGTGAAGTACTGCCATACTTTGCCCTCGAGGCCGTTCTTGGCAAACTCCTCGCGGAGGATGGCGTCTGACTCACGAAGGGCCTCCAGACGGTCGCGGGTGATGGCGCCTGTGCAACGGACACCGAGACCGGGGCCGGGGAAGGGCTGACGGAACACCATGTTGTCGGGCAGACCGAGCTGCTTGCCGACCACGCGTACCTCATCTTTAAAGAGCAGTTTGATGGGCTCAACGAGTTCGAACTGGAGGTCTTCGGGGAGTCCGCCTACGTTGTGGTGGGACTTGACGGGACCTGACTCGACGATGTCGGGGTAGATGGTGCCCTGAGCGAGGAAGCTGATGCCCTCCTGCTTGCGTGCCTCTTCCTCGAAGACGCGGATGAACTCGGCACCGATAATCTTACGCTTCTGCTCGGGATCGGAGATGCCTGCGAGCTTGTCGAGGAAGCGGTCGGTGGCGTCGACATAGACGAGGTTGGCGTTGAGTTCGTCGCGGAAGACCTTGACGACCTGCTCGGGCTCGCCCTTGCGCAGCAGACCGTGGTTGACGTGGACTGAGACGAGCTGCTGGCCTACAGCCTTGATGAGGAGAGCTGCGACGACTGAGGAGTCGACACCGCCTGAGAGGGCGAGGAGGACTTTCTTGTCGCCAATCTGAGCACGGAGCTCACTAATCTGTTCGTCGATGAATTTCTGGGCCAGTTCGGGCGTTGTGATGCGCTCCATAGAGGCCGGACGTACGTTTGAAGTTGCCATAAGAATTTAGTATTTTAGGTGAATATTGATGTCTGTCTTCAAAAAAAGGCCACGCTTGTGCGCAGCCTTTATTTCTGAAACTTTCACGAAGCTTAAGCCTCAGCGGGAGCCTCCTCAGCAGCAGCTGGTGCCTCAGCAGCAGCGGCAGCAGCCTCAGCCTCTGCCTTTGCAGCAGCCTCAGCAGCCTTCTTGTCGGCTACCTTCTTGGCGATGGCCTCGTTAACGGCCTTCTCTGCCTTCAGTGCGTTAGCAGCAGCATCCTTCTTGGCCTTTGCCTCAGCCTCAGCGATCTTGCTCAGACCGTTCTGCTTGTCAGCCTTCCAGGCGTCGAACTTTTTCTGGGCAGCAGCCTCGTCGAAAGCGCCCTTCTTAACGCCACCACGGAGGTGCTTCATCAGGTAAACGCCCTCACGGCTCAGGATGTTACGTACTGTGTCTGTGGGCTGAGCACCTGTCTCTACCCAATAGAGCGCACGCTCGAAATTCAAGTCTACTGTGGCAGGATTGGTGTTGGGGTTGTAAGTACCAATCTTCTCAGTAAATCTACCATCTCGTGGTGCACGAGCGTCGGCGATAACGATGCTGTAGAAAGCATAACCTTTGCGACCACCGCGCTGCAATCTGATCTTTGTTGCCATTGTTTTTTGTAATTTTGTTGTTAAAAATTTGAATTTCAGTGCCATTATCTCGTAATAGCGGCTGCAAAATTACGAAAAAGAAGTGAAAAGTGAGAGGTGAAAGGTGAAAAGTGGGGGTCGGAGGTGCGTTATTTAATCTTTTTTAACTAACAAGATGCCTGCTTGGAGGCCTGGAATCCTCTTTGTAAGCTTGATAAGCTGCTTGTTGGTCTTGTTGTCCTTCATCGCACCGAGGGTCTTCAGGGCTGACAACAGCTTGTCGACATCGATGAGGAGCATGAGCTCGCCGCCCTCGTGGTGGGTGGTGATGTCGGCTGTCATGACGTTGCCGATGCCGAGTACGAGTTTCTCGCCATTGACGAGCCAGACGCCGTGGGCCTCGCGACCTGCGATGATGCGGTCGAACCTGCCGTCGGGGTGGAAGGTGAACTCGGTGTTCTCAGTGGTGATATTGCTCTTGTCGATATATGACTGCAGGAGTTTCTCGACTTGGTTGGCCACCGCATTCTCGGCCATCTTCAGCAGGATGTTGCCCTTGGTGGCATAGACGGCGGGTTCCTTGTAGCGCCAGGTGCCAATGAGGGTGTCGGCACTGGCCTTCTTCAGCTTGAACGAGTCGTTGACCTTATCGTAGGCGTCCTTGACGGATGAGGCCTTCAGTCCTGACTTCACGCTGTCGACTGTCTCCTTGACGGTCTGTGCCTGCAGATGGCTGACCGTCAGCAAAGCAACCCAAACAAATATGTTTTTTACATTAAACATTATACATTAAACATTAAATTTCAGGGCAAAGGTACTAAAATTTAAGTAAAACTGAGCGATAAAGTCGAATTTTTTGTAACTTTGTCAGCAAAATAACGTTTAATGTTTAATCTTTAATGTTTAATGTATAACCTCTCCGTCCTTATACCGACTTACAATCAGTCCTGTCTGGAGCTGGTTAGTCAGTTGCAAACGCAACTGGAGCAGGCGGGTGTGCCCTATGAGATCATCGTGGCTGACGACGGTTCGACGGATCGGTCGGCGGTGGAGGCTAATCTCGGGATAGCGTCCCTCGAGCATTGTCAGTACATCGTCAGGAAGGAGAATGCTGGTCGTGCTGCCATCCGTAACTTCCTGGCTCAGACGGCCCAATACGACCATCTGCTGTTTATCGACAGTGATATGAGCGTGGTGAGCGATCAGTATATCGCGCGTTATCTCTCGGCTGGCTGTGACGGGGTGATTGACGGCGGGGTGACGATAGGAGGCGATGCTGATGCGTTGAAGGGGAATCTGCGCTATCTCTACGAGAAGGCCGAGGAGCCTCACCACACGGCACCTGAGCGGCAGCTCACACCTTATCAGCACCTCCACACGGCCAATCTCTTCATCCGTCGGGAGCTGATGCTGAAGTATCCTTTCGACGAACGGTTCCGACATTATGGCTATGAGGATGTGCTGTTAGGCAAGACCCTGCGAAGGCATCGGGTGGCTATCCGTCATATCGACAACCCGCTGGGCTTCTGCGCGTTTGAGACGAATGCCGACTTTGTGGCGAAGACGGAGGAGGGGCTGCGCACGCTCTATCAGTTTCGTGAGGATCTGCGTGGCTATTCACGTCTGCTCACCCTGGTCTCAGGCATCCACATCCCCTTGGTCGTCAAGCTGATCCGTGCATTATACCGCCTGTTTGGGCCAGCCGTGCGCCGCAACCTCTGCAGCACACGTCCCAAGCTTTTCCTGTTCAAACTTTATAAACTCGGTTATTACCTCTGCCAGGCATCGAGGTAACGACGCGCTACCTCGAGATGATCGTGATGGCGGTGGATATAGGTTCTGCTCTCCTGTTGGAGGGCGGGCAGTTGTTCTGGATGCAGAACCAATGACTCGAGGGCGCTGAAGACGCTCTCGTAGGTGGGCTCGACGTTGATGATGGGACGGAGCTCGCGCTCGCCGATGATGTCGTAGTTCTCGGGCTCGCCACCTCCGATGCAGACGATGCCTTTCGACATGGCCAGGAGGGCGTTCATCGAGGGGGTGTAGCTGTAGAGCTGGTCGAGAATGGCATCAGAGCGATTCATCATCTGCCGGTATTCGGCAAAGGGAACGGACTCGGCTATCTGGAGGGTGAGGCGATCGGGGTATTTCCGGGCGATAGCCTCAGCGGCGCGGAGCATGATGTCGGTGCCTTTGTAGGCGCTTCTTTCCTTGTTGATGCCGATAAAGAGGCGGAGTGCGGGGTCAGACCCCTCAGTGTCGTCTTCGACGGACACAGAAAGGTCAGACCCCTGATCGACGGACACAGAAAGGTCAGACCCCTGAGGGGCAGAAAAGTCAGACCCCTTGGGGGCAGAACCCTGAGTGCGGATGGGGAAGGGGATGAAGGTGGTCTTCTCAGAGAAGTGAGGACGATAGCAGACATCGTATTCATAGAGGCCCGTGATGATGCCGTCACAGTCGTCAGCGATATAACGGTTGAGCTTACCTTTCGGCGTGCCGAGCCAGTCGTTGCGGTATCTCATCGCTTCAGCATCCGTTCGCAGTTGGTTGCCGATATTGAAGTCGCTATAGCGCAGGGGACGCTTGTAGACGCACTCGTGAACCCAGTACCAGTCCATACCGAAGGCACCCAGGAACACCTTCCCGTTGTGGCTGCGCAGATAGTCGTAGAAGAAATAGAGGCGCTCGGCCTTCAGCTCGAAGAACATGGGGTTGATGAGTTGTACGACGTCGTAGCCCCGCAATCGTGGCAGCAGACGATAGAGACGTGCCATGAGCCGGAGGCCGCCCCACTTGCCAGGTCGGCGGGCGACATCGATATCGCGCGGGTAATCCTTCCAGAAGTCACCGTTGGAAATGACGCAGACCTCGTGGCCCAACGTACGCAGCGCCTCAGCGAGGGTGGCGTGGACGTTGCTGTATTCGCCTACAAGCAGTATTCTCATTTGTTCAGTCTCTGAACCACGCGCATGAGCAGGGAGATGCCCAGTGAGGAGTTGGTCATGCGGCGGAACCAGGTATATTTGGTGGTGTAGTTACGATCGGGGAGGGGGAAAAGGCCTTCCTTCCGGAGAAGCTCCATCTTGCGCTCGAGATAGTGGCGCGAGCCTGTCAGACGGATGATGTTGTAGAGATAGTCCATTGTCAGCTGTGCCACGCGTCGCTGCAGGGCTGTGCGGTTGTCGACGGGTTGACGGTCTGCAAGGGTGTTCAGTCGGCTGATGATGCAGCGTGTGTCCTCGAGGCGCTTCAGACGCTGGCGGATATCCGTATTAGTGATGATGGACCCGGGGCGCTCGCGATAGCCGTAGGCCTGCGCATCAGTGAGGATGAGCACCTCTGCCCTGAGCAGCAGCTGGGGGGTGAACTCCTCGTCCTCGTTGTAGATGCCTGGGGTGAAACGGAGGTCGCCCAGGATGCTTCGGCTGAAGACATAGCCACAGGCAGAACCGCGAATGTTCTGACGGCGCATGAACTCGCTGCCTGCCAGCGTCTCACTGTCGTGATAGCAGTCTTTAGTAGCAGGCTTCTCAGTACGGATGAAGTCGAAGACAACCATCTCGGGATTCCTGTGTCGCAGGAGGTCAAGACAATGTTCGTAAGGTGCCTTCAGCAGATAGTCGTCGCTATCGACGAACTGGAGGTAGGCCCCCGTTGCCATCTGGATGCCAGTATTGCGCGCCTCACTCAGTCCCTTGTTGTGTTGACGGATATAGATGATGTTGTCGCCATAGTGCAGGAGCTCGTTCATCGGGCTGACATCAGAGCCGTCGTCGACCACGATAATCTCGCGTTCGGATGGTTGCAGCGCAAGTGCCAGGATGCTGTCGATACACTCGCAGAGCATCTTCAGCGGCAGGTCGTAATAGGCTATGATGAAGCTGACGAGAGGCTTGGTCATAGTTTGCGGAACAGACTAATCAGTTTGCATAATTGATTAACACCCAGCATGTTGAATAGGATGACTTTAAGTTTATCTGAGCCCTTGAAATAAGAGGGGTTCAACTTGAAGTCGGGCAACATGGGCAGGTCGCCAGTAGCCAAGTAAGTGTCGATCTGGATGTTGAGCACCTGGTAATAATATAAGTGGAAATCGGCATCGCGGCGCTGGCTGTTGTTGAGGATGCTCACGTGGTGGAGCAGGTGCATGCGGAGGGCAGGACCATCGGCGGTGGCAGTGATACCCTGGGGGTTGAAGCAGTAGTAGTAACACCCCTGATTGATGGTGGCGAGCACTTGGGTCTTCTCGAGCAGCTTATGGAGGGTACAGATGTCCTCGAACACGACACCTGTGGGGAATCGGGCATCGTCGAAGAGCGACTTGCGGTAGAGCTTGTTCCAGGCATAGGAGTGCTGGTAGGCCTTTTCCTCATACCAGTAGTCCTCCATATCGTGATAGACGGTCTGGTTGGGGAACCGCAGGTCCTGTTGCTGTTCCGACTGATAGAAGAGGATGGCCGGATACTCCAGGATATCTGTTTCGGGATGGTTCTCGAGATAGTTGATTAACGGTGTGTAGGTATGAGCATCGATAAAGTCGTCGGAGTCGATGAAGGTGATATAGTCACCTTGTGCGATGTCGAGTCCTGCATTGCGGGCATCGCTGAGTCCGCCGTTCTTCTTGTGGATCACCTGAATACGCTGATCCTTAATAGCCCATTTGTCGCAGATGGCGGGACATCCGTCAGGTGAGCCGTCGTCTACGAGAATGAGCTCGTAATTGTTGAAATCCTGATGAACCACACTCTCTATACACCGTTCCAGTGTGGCCTCTACTTTGTAGACAGGAATGATAATAGTCAGTTTCACGTTGCAAAATTATGCATTTTATTTGTGAATTCAAAATATTTTGACTAATTTTGCGTTCTGAAACGTGAAAATATGAAAAAAGAGGGCAACGAAAGCTATCAGCACATCCTGAAATATACAGGAATCTTTGGTGGCGTACAAGGTCTGAACATCGTGTTGGGACTTGTACGTACGAAGCTGATTGCGCTGTTGCTGGGACCCTCGGGAATGGGACTGGCCTCACTCTTCAATACCACCGTCGGCTTTGTGTCTCAGGCTACCAATCTGGGTGTCTCGTTCAGTGCCGTCCGACATCTCTCGGCACTTTATGACGCAGGCGACGAGGCTGCGCTGGAGCATTTCGTGAAGGTCGTGCGAGGATGGAGTCTGCTGACGGCCTTGCTGGGTATGCTCGTGTGTCTGCTGATAGGACCCATTTTGAGTCAGACGACGTTTGCCTGGGGAAACCACACGCTGCATTTCATGCTGCTGGCCCCGGCCGTAGGCATGCTGGCTATTACGGGTGGTGAGACGGCTATCCTGAAGGCGATGCGCTCGTTGGGTTCGCTGGCGAGTGTCCAGGTGTTCGCAGTGGTGGCTGCACTGGTGATATCGATCCCCATCTACTATTTCTTTGGTGAATCGGGTATCGTGCCTGTGATTGTGCTGATGGCGCTGGCTACGTTGTTGCTGACAGTGAGACATTCCTACCGTCTGATGCCGCTGCGCCTCTCAGGAGCCAAAGGTATGCTGGGCGAGGGTATGGAGATGGTGCGTCTGGGGGTGGCCTTTACGTTGGCGGCTGTTATCGGCAGTGCCTCAGAACTATTGATCCGTTCGTATCTGAACGTGGTGGGCGACCTCGACATGTTGGGACTCTATAATGCGGGCTATATGCTGACCATCACCTATGCGGGGATGGTGTTCTCGGCGATGGAGGCCGACTATTTCCCCCGTCTTTCAGGTGTGCAGCATGACATCGCCCAGACCAACGAGTGCGTGAATCGTCAGATGGAAGTGTCGTTGCTGTTGCTGTCGCCGATGCTGGCAGCCCTGATGCTGTCGCTTCCCATCCTGATCCCGCTGCTTTTCAGCTCGCAGTTCCTTCCTGTGGTGGAGATGGCGCAGGTGGCTACGTTGGCGATGTATCTGAAGGTGATGACGCTGCCTGTGGCCTATATCACGCTGGCGAGGGGCTATTCGCTCTCGTACCTCTTCCTCGAGACATCGTATTACGTGGCTTTCATCGTGCTGTTCATCGTAGGTTATGAGCACTGGGGACTTTATGGCACAGGTATTGCCGTAGCCCTGGCCCATCTCTTCGAGTATGTGCTGGTGAACGCCTATGCCTACAAAAAATACGGTTACCGCTTTTCGGCAACCGTATCTGGTTATGCTATTGTGCAGACGGGTATCGGACTGCTGCTGTTCATCGTGACGCTGACAGCCGAGGGTTTGCTGTATTGGGGTACAGGCCTTTTGCTTGTTGTGCTCAGCCTGAGTCTCTCACTTCACATCCTCCGTCGCAAAACCCATCTCTGGCAAAAGCTGAGACAGAAGATTTTTTAAAATCTGAAGTCGAGCTCAACGTCTACGAGGTTGTAGTTGTGGTGGTCGTCTGCGAGGGTACGATCGTTCATGCGTGCATACTCTGCGTGAAGCTCGAGATTCTTGGTGAAGAAGTAGTTGAGACCGAACTCAACCGAATTCTGTGAACTGCTCCATTCCTTCTTGTTGCGATAGGTCTGGTAACGAGCCTTGGCGTGAAGCTTACCCTTGATGAGGGGCACGATGCCGAATACATACCAACCATCGGCCTTGTCACCGTTCTCGTAGTAGATCTCGCGAACGTTGTTGCCTGGAGACTTAGCACCATAACCCTGGCTGTGGATATACTCTGCACGGAAGGTCCACTCGTTCAGGTCATACTCGGCAGAGAGACAGTAACGGTTCTTCTCAACGCTGCGGGTCTCACCTGTCAGCGGGTCTAACATATTACCGCGGCTACCTGTCCATCCGAAGGCACCAATGCGGACACCCTTGATGGGCATCACCCAGATACCGCCGATGAAATCCTTGCGGTTGTCCATATCTTTCTGGTTCACACCCTCACCGTTATAGATACCAACCTGATAGTGAAGTATCCTGCGGCCATTGGCATTGGGGAAGAGATCACCAGCGAACTGGATACCGATGTCACGACCACCTGATGACTTCTCACCAGTACGATCGCCGAAGGCAGAGAGCTTGTTGATCACGTCAGCATAGCCGCGCCATCCCTGAGTGATGGGGTGGGTGGGGTTCTCAAACGTGAAGCAGCGCTTGAACTGTCCTGCACGGATCTTGAACTCTGGGAATCTGCGCCATTCAGCGTAGAGGTCAACGAGCTGTACGGTGGGCTGTCCGGGACCTGTGGCGTTAGTACCCTGAATCTGGGCGCGCCAGTCGAAGTCGCCGATCTTACCATCGAGGATGAAACGGGCCAGACGGAGATTGAATGTGTTGGAGTGATTACCCTCTGGATCCTGTCCCTGATACTGCAGCATGCCGTAGCCGCTGAACTTGATGTTTTTTACCCATTGGGGGAGTTCGATTGTCTTCTTCTCCTGCTGGGTGTTCTGAACTTCCTGCTCTTCAGCAAGGGCGTTGACGCTGAATCCTAACATCAGCACAACGAGTAATGATAAAGTCTTTTTTAGCATAATAATCCTCTGTTTTAGGTTATATTTGGGGACAAATATACATAAAAAAATTGGATTTACCAAATTTTTTCATAATAAAATGCATTTTTTCAGCACTTTAGCGTTGCTCAAGCAGTACAACGTTCTCTACATGGGGGGTATGAGGGAACATATCCACAGGTTGAACAGCTACTACACGATAGGCTGAATCGAGGTCCTGCAGGTCGCGTGCCTGGGTGGCAGGATTGCAGCTGACGTAGACGATACGTTGTGGGGCAGCCTTGAGGATGGTCTTCACTACATCGGGGTGCATACCAGCTCTTGGAGGGTCGGTGATGATGATGTCAGGGCGTCCGTGCTCGGCGATAAACTCGTCATTAAGGATATCCTTCATGTCACCTGCGTAGAAGAGTGTGTTCGTGATGCAGTTGAGCTGGGAGTTGATCTTGGCGTCCTCGATAGCCTCAGGTACGTATTCGATGCCAATCACCTGACGGGCTTTCTTAGCCACGAAGTTGGCGATGGTACCAGTGCCTGTGTAGAGGTCGTAGACCATCTCGTTGCCTGTGAGTCCTGCGAACTCGCGAGCCACACTGTAGAGGTGGTAGGCCTGTTCGGTATTGGTCTGGTAGAAGCTCTTGGGTCCAACCTTGAACTTCAGGTCTTCCATCGTCTCGATGATATGGTCTTTTCCCTTGAAGACAATGATCTCCTGATCACCGATCGTATCGTTGCATTTCTGATTATCCAGATATAGTAACGCAGTGATTTCATGAAATTTATCTGCGATATGCTGAAGCAGTGCTAAAGCCTCCTTCTCACCTCCAGTCTCATCGTAGTGGAACTGGATGATGACCATCCACTCGCCTGTGGCAGAGTTGCGGATGATGACATCGCGCAGCAGTCCTTTCTGTTCACGAAGGTCGAAAAAAGAGAGTCCGTTCGTTGTGGCATAGTCACGAATCTCATTACGAATGCGGTTGTGCAGATCGTCCATCAGCCAACATTTCTCAATGGGGAGAATCTTGTCGAAGGCTCCCGTGATGTGAAAGCCGATAGCAGGCACATCTTTGGCACCCTCGCCAGCGGCGAGGGTACTAATCTGCTCCTTCGTGAGCCAGCGCTTATTCGCACATCCATAGTCGAGCTTATTGCGATAAGCCTGCGTATGAACGCTACCAAGGATAGGCTTGAATTCAGGCAGCTCCACCTTTCCGATGCGATGAAGCTGGTCGTAGACCTGTTGCTGTTTGAACTTGAGTTGCTCCTCGTAGGGCAGATTCTGCCACTTACAACCGCCACAGACCCCGAAATGTTCGCAGAAGGGAGTCGCGCGTACCTTACTATAATTAATAAAGCGTACTACCTCGCCCTCAGCGAAGGAGTGCTTCTTGCGTCGTATCTGCACGTCGCACACATCGCCAGGCACACAAAAAGGTACGAAGACCACGAGTTCGTTCCAGTGAAACAGACACTTGCCTTCGGCAGCTACGGCCTCTATTGTGACGCTCTCAAGGAGCGGTAATGGTTTCTTGTTTCTTGCCATCTTGTTTACAATTTGCGTGCAAAGGTACGAAATAATCGCTAAAAAAACAAAAATGTAAGGTTGACTTTGCAAATTTCCCTCTATTTTTTTTGTGATTTGCTCAAATTGTGCTATCTTTGCGGAATTAAATAAAACAATAATTATCATCAAATATTTATTTAACTGACTTATGAGTACAAAAAGAGTCTATCTCTTCGGTAACGGTAAGGCCGAGGGAAATGCAAAAATGCGTGAGGAACTGGGTGGTAAGGGTGCTAACCTTGCTGAGATGAACCTGCTGGGTGTTCCCGTTCCTCCAGGTTTCACAATCACCACTGATTGTTGTAATGAGTATTATCAGGTAGGTCAGCAGAAGATTATGGAGCTGCTGAACGACGATGTGATGGCTGCTGTCAAGCACATCGAGGTGTTGATGAACTCGAAGTTCGGCGACAAGGAGAATCCACTGCTTGTCTCTGTACGTTCTGGTGCACGTGCTTCTATGCCTGGTATGATGGATACTATCCTTAACCTCGGTCTGAACGACGAGGTAGCTGAGGGTATGGTAAAGAAGACCCAGAATCCTCACTTCGTATACGACTCTTATCGTCGTTTCGTACAGATGTACGGTGACGTTGTGCTGGAGATGAAGCCTGTCAACAAGACCGACATCGATCCATTCGAGGAGATCATCGAGAAGGTGAAGGAAGAGCGTGGCGTGAAGCTGGATAAGGACCTGAACGTTGACGAGTTGAAGAAGCTGGTTCAGCTGTTCAAGAAGGCTATCAAGGAGCGCACTGGTAAGGACTTCCCCAACGATCCTATCGAGCAGCTCTGGGGTGCTATCTGCGCTGTGTTCCGTTCTTGGATGAACGAGCGTGCTATCCTCTATCGTAAGATGGAAGGTATCCCCGACGAGTGGGGTACAGCCGTATCAGTCATGGCAATGGTATTCGGTAACATGGGTGACACCTCTGCTACTGGTGTATGCTTCAGCCGTGATGCTGCTAATGGTGAGAACCTCTTCAATGGTGAGTATCTCGTAAATGCACAGGGTGAGGACGTTGTGGCTGGTATCCGTACCCCACAGCAGATCACGAAGATTGGTTCTCAGCGCTGGGCTGAGCGTGCTGGTATCTCTGAGGAGGAGCGCGTAGCCAAGTATCCTTCTATGGAGGAGGCCATGCCTGAGACCTATGCACAATTGAATCAGATTCAGGAGAACCTCGAGAACCACTACCACGATATGCAGGATATGGAGTTCACCGTTCAGGAAGGCAAGCTCTGGTTCCTCCAGACACGTAACGGTAAGCGCACAGGTGCTGCCATGGTGAAGATCGCTATCGACCTGCTCCACGAGGGTATGATCGACGAGAAGACCGCCATCATGCGTTGCGAGCCTCAGAAGCTCGACGAGCTGCTGCACCCCGTATTCGATAAGAAGGCCCTTTCTCAGGCTAAGGTGATTGCTCAGGGTCTGCCCGCATCTCCTGGTGCTGCTTGTGGTCAGATTGTATTCCACGCTGACGACGCAGAGGCATGGCACAATGATGGTCACAAGGTAGTGCTCGTTCGTATCGAGACTTCTCCTGAGGATCTGGCTGGTATGGCTTCTGCCGAGGGTATCCTGACCGCTCGTGGTGGTATGACCTCTCACGCTGCTGTGGTTGCCCGTGGTATGGGTAAGTGCTGCGTATCAGGTGTAGGTGCTCTGAACGTAAGCTATAAGGACAAGACTGTCGAGATTGACGGCGTAGTATATAAGGAGGGTGACTACATCTCTCTGAACGGTACCACTGGTCAGGTATATGCTGGCGAAGTGCCCACCAAGGCTGCTGAGCTCTCTGGTGACTTCAAGGAGCTGATGGACCTCTGCGACAAGTACACCAAGCTGCAGGTTCGCACTAATGCTGATACTCCTCGTGACGCTCAGCTTGCTCGCGACTTTGGTGCTAAGGGTATCGGTCTGACCCGTACTGAGCACATGTTCTTCGAGGATAAGAAGATCATCGCTATGCGTGAGATGATTCTGGCTGACAGCGTTGCCGGACGTGAAAAGGCTCTAGCTAAGCTGCTGCCTTACCAGAAGGCTGACTTCAAGGGTATCCTCGAGGCTATGGACGGTCTGCCCGTGAACATCCGTCTGCTCGATCCTCCTCTCCACGAGTTCGTTCCCCACGATCTGGCTGGTCAGGAGACTATGGCCAAGGAGATGGGCGTCAGCGTAGAGGATATCAAGCGCCGTGTTGACTCACTCGCTGAGAACAACCCGATGCTGGGTCACCGTGGTTGTCGTCTGGGTATCACATTCCCCGAGATCACCGCAATGCAGACCAAGGCTATTCTGGGTGCTGCCTGTGAGCTGAAGAAAGAGGGTAAGAACCCAATGCCAGAGATCATGGTACCTCTGATTGGTACAATGAACGAGCTGAAGCAGCAGAAGGAGGTTATCCAGTATGCCGCTAAGGAGGTATTCGCTGAGTATGGCACTGAGGTTGAGTTCGAGATTGGTACAATGATTGAGATTCCACGTGCTGCCCTGACAGCTGATCTGATTGCTACAGAGGCTCAGTACTTCTCATTCGGTACTAACGACCTGACTCAGATGACCTTCGGTTACAGCCGCGACGATATCGCATCGTTCCTGCCTGTATATCTCGACAAGAAGATCCTGAAGGTTGACCCATTCCAGGTACTCGACCAGGAGGGTGTAGGCCGTCTCATCAAGTTTGCTGTGAAGGAAGGACGCGAAGTACGTCCTGACCTGCGTTGCGGTATCTGTGGTGAGCATGGTGGTGAGCCTAGCTCTGTGAAGTTCTGTGCTAAGATCGGCATGAACTACGCATCTTGCTCTCCATTCCGCGTGCCCATCGCCCGCCTCGCCGCCGCCCAGGCTGCTGTTGAAGAGTAAATATCACTCTGATATAATTACAAAGGGATCTGTCCGCTTGGGCAGGCCCCTTTTTTATTGTATTTGCAAAATATACTTTATTTCGGTTGAAGACTCATACGGTAATCGCTGGGCGACTGGCCAAGATGCTTGGTGCAGTAGCGGCTGAAGTAAGAGAGTGACGTGAAGTTCATCAGGTCGGCTATTTGGGTGAGGGACAGGCGTTCATCATTCAGATAGTCTTTCAATATAGGTACGGTGTGTCGGTCGATGTATGAGGTGACACTGTGTCCTGTCACACGTTTGATGGTGGCAGAAAGATATTTGGGCGATACGTTCAGCCGTTCGGCATAGTAGCTCACATCACGCTCCGTTCGGCTGATGCCAGTAGCAAGCAGAGCCATCAGTTGTTTCACGATGTAGGCTGTGCGGTCGGTATGGGTGTCTGTTGCATCACGTTGGGCATGGGCCTCGAAGATGTCGTACATCATCGTCAGGCAGAGACTGCCCATCAGTTCGCGATAGAACTGCAAATGGCTGTCGTCCTTGCGGTCACGAAGACGATGGAAGTCATCAAGCAGATGTCGTGCTTGTTCATTTGTCAGTTTGATAACGGGGTCTTGGTTCAGCGAGATACTGCCACCGATGCTGTAGTTGTTCGACGGCAGCAGGTTCTGCAGGAACTTGTAATCAGCAGCAAACCATTCTACCTGCAAGTCATCATGTGCCGCCAAGTTGCTGATACGATCAGGCATCGGTATCACAACCAAGTCATTTTTGATAATGTGGTAGCAATGCTCGTTGAACACAAAACTTGCCTCACCTGCCAAGCAAAGCAAGTGCATGCAGTTGTGGCTCAACTCATGGGCATTCATCCCGTAGAAGTCTGTGGAATATTGAAAATCTGCCTTCATGACTGACAAAATTGCGATTAAGCGAGCGCAGAAAGCTTGCTTTTTGCCGAGCATGAGCAAGTTCGCGCAGTTTTACTGCGCAAAATTACACATTATTTTATATACAAAAGAACGATTTGGGTAAAAAGTGAAAATTATGAAGCAATTTGTGAAACAAAAGTATCAGGAAATCGTCGTACCTTTGCACCGTGAAACTTAAAAAGAATAAATAATATGGATATTTTCAAGCAGTTAAGTTCAGGGGCCGATGTCGATATGGCAAAG
>JAEETB010000044.1 GCA_016286575.1 Prevotella sp. | reverse complement strand
GGCCTGTGCCCGCGATGTTGAGGAACTGGATCATGAAGATCTTCCATCCGGGCATCACGATGTAGTCCAGCCCATCGGCCTTGCTGACGGCGGGCGTCACGCGGTCGTCGGGGCCGAATACGCGCTCAACAAAGCGGCCGTAGAAGATGTAACCTAAGACAAGAGCCGTAAGGCTCAGAATAAATGTAATCACTTTTTGTATTTAAATTGTCAATAAACTCAGAACTCTTCAACGTCGTTTTCAAGCAGCTTTATCAGCTTTGCGGGAACTCCGCCAACCACGCCAGGCAGATCCATGAGACACCGTGCCCTCCTCGCCTACCTGCCTGCACGGCGATTTGCACATCGGCAATATCATCACCGACGGGCAGCGAGACCTTTGGATCGACGTGGGTGACTTTGCCTATGGTGTGCCAGAATGGGACCTTGGCATGATGTACTATTCTGCGTACTTCATCAGTGCTCAGCGGGCCGACAGCATCTTCCATTTAGACAACGCTACGCTGCGAGCCCACTGGGATGCCTTTGCACCTGTGTATTACGGCACCGACTCGCGTGAAGTGCTGGATGCCGAGGTCAAGAAACTGCAGCCCTACATCGCCGCGAAGCTGGCGTTTGTCATCAGCACGAACAGGTGTTTTCTTAACTCCATATATATTTCTTTCTATTGTTGTCCGATAAAAATATAGTTTTACGAATTGCGTTGGCAAAAATACGCAATTATTTCCACTTACGCGCCACCTTGCCCGCAATTTTACGATATATTAGCGAAAAAATGGTGGATACTTGAACTTATTCGAAAAAGGGAGCAGTGACTATCGCTGCTCCCTTATTATGATTTTTGCAAGAATGTGTCAGCGCTTGTCGGGCACATAGTAGTCCATCCAGCACATCGTTGGTGACAGTCCAAACAGATGATGTTAGCCTGCTTTATCCGTCTGTATTTCTCCGTTTTAAATACGGCCGCCGCCACCTCCAGGGCCGCCGCCACCGCCAGGGCCACCACCACCGCCAGCCCTCTAACTAAACTAAACAAATACTTTATGCGCTCGACCTTTGGTCGCTTGCATACTTGCAAGAATTTTATACCTGTGATTACAATTCAGGAGAGATGGCGGCGATCCAAGCTTCGATGCGAGTGTCGGTTTTGTCATCCTCGTTGATGTCGTCGAGGGGCAAGCCGATGAATTTTCCGTCAATGACGGCCTCGGAGTCATCGAAGGTATAGTCATCGGTCTCTACGCTGCCAATGAACTTGGCACCACTATTCTTAATGCCGTTGTAGAGTTCGCCCATGCCACCTACGAACGTGTCACTATATGATGAGCAGTCGCCACAGCCGAAGATGGCGATGGTCTTACCACTGAGGTCGGCACCTTGGAGTGTCTTCAGACCGTCGTACCAGTCATCTTGCAATTCGCCTGCGCCCCATGTCGAAGTACCGAGGATCAGGTTTTGGTTAGCGGCCACGATGTCAGCTGTCAAGTCCTGTACGTTCAGGGCCTCGCAGCCCAGTTTCGAGGCAATCTTCTCTGCGATGGCCTCGCATGTTCCTGTCGAGGAACCATAGATTACAATTGTTGCGTTCATTTTATGATTTATTCAAAAGAAGTTATTAATTTCTGTTGATGCATTTCCCCTCACATTTCCCGTTGCACTCGCTTTTACATCCGTTTTTTCCTCAATCCTCCAGACTGCCTTTATACAAAGAGATTCTGCGATTTCTTACAAAGTTACGAAAAAAAACGTAAGTTTCTTTGTTTTACGCTCGACTTTTCGTAATTTTGCAAACATTATGAAAATATGTGTGTTTTGTTCTGCGAATCAGCAGATTGACCCAGACTTCTTTGCCATGACAGAAGAGTTGGGTGTATGGGCTGTAAAAAACGGCCATTCCATCGTATATGGTGGTGTAAATCAAGGGCTCATGGAGTGTATTGGTAAGGCTACGAAAGAGGCTGGAGGTCGTACGATTGGTGTGGTGCCGACGATGGTGGAGAAGACTGGTCGCACCAGTGACTATGTGGAAA
The DNA here is from genome assembly GCA_016286575.1 of Prevotella sp. Lineage (GTDB taxonomy): Bacteria > Bacteroidota > Bacteroidia > Bacteroidales > Bacteroidaceae > Prevotella. The sequence goes on along the minus strand of JAEETB010000044.1, from coordinate 14,040 downwards.
TCGAGATTCCCTGCGACAACCTGACGGATCGTAAACAGCTGATGATGGATCAGAGTGACGCCTTTATTGCCCTGCCTGGCGGCATTGGCACCATCGATGAGATCTTTACTGTGGCAGCATCTGCCACGATTGGCTATCATCAGAAACCTGTCATCCTCTATAATATGAAGGGCTTTTGGAACCAGCTTATCGCACTGCTCGACGATCTAAAGACAAAGGGTATGATTCGTGGCAATTGGCGAGATTACATCAAAACGGCTGATTCCATCGAAGAAATCAGCCAGTTATTATAAAGATTAAGGCCTCGCCAATTTTGCGAGGCTTTAATAATTCATGACAGCAGACTGTCGGCCAACTGCTCCAGCAGCGACTCATCGGCAGCCTTCATGCGAGAGCGGATGGTAATCAGCGGCTCTACAATCTCACAGTCCTTCAGACCCTCAATCATCGAACGCATCACCTTTCCTGCCGCAGGTGCCCAACTGCCGTTCTCGATGATGCCGAAGCGACGCTTCTGATAGTTCTTGATCTGCAAGTGATAGAGGAAGTCGTGCATCACTGGGAACACGCCTGCGTCGTAGCTCGATGCAGCTACCACGACAGTAGGATAACGGAATGCATCCTCGATGACCTCAGCCATATCCTCACGACTCAGATCGCTCACCACCACTTTGGGAGCACCCTTCTTGTTGAGTATCTCAGCCAGACGCTCTGCAGCAGCAGCCGTTCCACCGTGAATGCTGGCGTAGGCAATCAGGATACCCTCGCTCTCAGGCTCGTACTTGCTCCATGTGTCGTACAGCTTGATGGCTGCAGCCAACGGCTCACCCTTGAGCACAGGACCATGCAGCGGACAGATGGCCTGAACGTCGAGCGCAGCCAACTTCTTCATCAACGTCTGTACCTGCGTACCATACTTACCGCAGATATTGAAATAGTAGCGACGCGCCTCACAGGCCCAGTCATCAGTCTCATTGACCAATGCACCGAATTTACCGAATCCATCGGCAGAGAAGACCACCTTGTCCAAGCTATCGTAGCTCATAATCACCTCTGGCCAGTGTATCATCGCAGCTCCGATAAACTTCAGTTCATGCTTACCTAATGAGAGGGTATCGCCCTCCTTGACAGTCATCACACGTCCTTCGAAGTTAAAGCCTTCAAAGAAGTTGGACAGCATCTTCACAGCCTGAGCACTGCATACGAGCTGCAGTCCAGGATAGGTCTCCAGCATCCAGGCAATCAGAGCCGAGTGGTCTGGCTCCATGTGGTGAGCCACCAGATAGTCGGGCTGGCGCCCATTGAGTGCAGCCTTCAGGTTCGCCTTCCACTCTTCACCCTTGCGACGATCGGCAGTATCCAGCACTGCAATCTTCTCATCGTCAATGAGATAGGAGTTGTAACTCATGCCCTCAGGCACCACATACTGACTCTCAAACAGATCGATGTCGAGATCGTCAACACCGATGTACTTAATGGTATCGCTTATCATATTCATAAATTATTTATTATTTTCTTCCATTTCCTTCAGATTGGCCTCCAACTCACGCTTCTTCTTATCAGCAAAAGTCTGATCCACACTGTTGTTGATGCTCTGGCAGACGTTGGTAGCAAACTGCTGAGCCTCGTCGATCACCTTGTCCCACAGTTCTTCTGCTACACCAGTCTCCAGCATCTCACGTGTAATACCGTATTTCACCAGTCCGTAGACGAAACCCGCATTGAAGTTATCGCCTGCGCCGATGGTACTCACCGTCTCTGTCTGTGCAACTGGATAATCCTTGCTGAAACCTCCAACGCCCTTTAAAATCAAAGGCTCTGCCCCTTGTGTATAGATAAAGTTCTTGCAGTAGAACGAAATCTGAGAACGATAGACGATATCAGCCTCCGACTTATTGAACATCACCTCAAAATCCTCCTTGCTGCCTCTGACGATATCAGCAAACTCCAGATTCTCCAGGATATTGGGCGTCACCTTCATCACATCGTTGGCATGTGAGGCACGGAAGTTCACATCATAATAGAGGATAGCCCCCTGACGTTGGGCGTGCTCCAGAAAAGCGAACATCTGTGGACGAATCACAGGATTCACCGCATAGAACGAGCCATACATCACAATGTCATCAGGCTGGATATCAGGGAAGATAAAGTCAAGCTTGTCGTTAGGATGATCCTTGTAGAAGATGTACTCTGCATCATTCTGGTCATTCAGGAAGGCCAAAGAGACAGGAGACTTAGCCTCAGGGTAAACACTGATATTGCTGGCATCGACATGATTATCTTCCAGGAACTTGATAATCTTCCTGCCGATACGGTCATTACCTGTCTCACTGATAAAACCTGCATTCATACCTACACGTCCCAGAGAGATCAGTCCATTGAACATAGAACCTCCTGGAACAGCTCCTATTGGCTGGTCATTCTTGAAAATGACATCAAGAATCGTCTCACCTATACCTATAACTTTTCGCATCGTTCTAGTAATTACGGATGCAAAGATAGTAAATTTTTGGCACGGATGGCACGGATTACACGGATTTTTTTTATTTTTGCAGCCGAAATGACAAAATATAACACATACACGCTTGAAAACGGACTGCGGATCATCCACTTGCCATCACCCTCGCAAGTGGTCTTCTGCGGCTATGATATTGCGGCAGGCACTCGTGACGAGATGCCTGGCGAGGAAGGAATAGCCCACTTCTGCGAACACATGACCTTCAAGGGAACAGCCCGTCGCCACGCACTACAGATCATCAATGCCCTCGAGGGGTTGGGTGGAGACCTGAATGCCTTTACCAATAAAGAAGATACCGTCTTCTATGCTGCCATTTCGAAGGAGCACTTCGCCAAGGCCGTCGATGTACTGACTGATATCGTCTTCCACAGCGAGTATCCCCAACATGAGATTGACAAGGAAGTAGAGGTTATCTGCGATGAAATCGAGAGTTATAACGATTCTCCAGCAGAACTGATCTACGACGAGTTCGAGAATATCCTTTTCAAGAACCATCCTCTGGGCCATAACATCCTCGGCAAGGCAGAGCAACTCAGAAGCTATACGACAGAGGATGCCCTGCGCTTCGTCAAGCGCAATTACCGTCCAGACAATTTGGTGTTCTTCGCTTATGGGGATATTGACTTCAAGAGACTTGTGAGAAAGTTGACGGTTTACAGTTTACAGTTGACAGATGGTAATTCTGCTACTTCAGATAAACACATCTGCAAATTACCTATAAACTATAAACTCTCAACTAAAAACAAAACTATTACCATCGATAAAGCGACCCATCAGGCACATGTCATGATCGGCACACGAGGCTATCACTACAACCACCCCCATCGGATGACGCTCTACCTCTTGAATAATATATTAGGTGGTCCTGGCATGAATGCCCGTCTGAGCCTTTCCTTGAGAGAACGCTATGGATTGGTTTATACCGTTGAAAGCATCATGACCTGTTATTCGGACACTGGTTCGTGGAGTGTCTACTTCGGCTGCGACCATCATGATATCAAAAGATGCTGCCGTCTGGTACGAAAGGAGCTGGACCGTGTGATGCTGAAGCCCCTCAGCGCAGCCCAACTCGCTGCAGCCAAACGACAACTGAAGGGACAGATTGCCATTGCCTGCGATAATCGGGAGCAGTTTGCACTTGATTTCGGACGCAGTTTCCTCCATCATGGCACTGAGCGCCATCTCGACGACCTGTACCGTCGCATTGATGCCATCACGGCTGAGGATATACAAACAGTGGCAAACGAACTGTTTGCCACTGAACACCTGACGACACTGGTTTTTAAATAGCCCCTAATTCCCTTGGATAATCTCTCCGTGGGTGATATAATGACGATCCTTCGGCAGGGATTCAGGGGTAATCTTGAACTGTTTGCCATTCTGCAGATTCAGCGTCACCTTCTGGAATCGAGGGGCTGAAAGCATATAACGGTCTGTAGCCGGACAAACAGGATAGAAACCCATCGACGAGAAGACGTACCAGGCAGACATCTGACCAGCATCATCATTGCCAGAAAGTCCTCCTGGTGTGTCATTGTATTCCGTATCGAGGATATGGGCTACACGCTGCTGGGTCTTCTCTGGTTTATCGATGAAATCGTACAAAAATGCGATTTGGTGACAAGGTTCGTTTCCGTGCCAATAGCGTCCCTCCGTAAACATCGAGTCAAGTTTCGCCTCAAACTTCTCCTTACCTCCCAGCATCTCAACGAGTCCCTCCACATTCTGAGGAACATACCAGGTATAATGGCACGTAGCACCTTCTGTGATGTAAGACTTACGATGGATGAAATCGAGATTATCCTCAAACTTGCCACCATCCGTCTTCTTCCTGGAGATTTGCTTGGGTTCATGACGTCCGTCACAATAGCCCGTCTTAGGATTGATGACATTACGCCAGTTCTCAGAACGGCGCATCAGTTCCTGATAATCCCCCTCTTTACCCAATGCCTTTGCCATTTGAGCCACAGCGAAATCATCGAAAGCATATTCAAGGGTACGTGAGGTCTGCTCATCCTGATGGAAAGCTTCCTTGACACCATCCTCCAAGGGGATATAGCCATACTTCAAATAGGAAGGCAATGCCCTACGGCCCATACCGTTTTTATAATCCTCGAAGGATGCAGGTGTCTCAAAAGCATTCTTCCGCATGCCTTCATACGCTTTTTCTACGTTGAAATCACGAATTCCTTTCACATAGGCATCAGCCAGAACCACACTGCAATGATCGCCAATCATCGCTGCCGTATAACTGTTCCAACAAGGGAAGATAGGCAACCACCCACCCTGTTCGTACATAGTCACTAACGATTGCATCATATCAGCTGACTGCTGAGGGGCGATGATGTTATAAAGCGGATGGACGGCGCGATAGGTGTCCCACATGGAATAGTCGCCATAATACTTTCTTGTCCCATCGGCAAGCACACCGTTGGCAAAAGAAGGATAAGTACCATCCACATCACTCATCTCACGAGGCAGGAAACTGCAGCGATAAAGGGCACCATAGAACTGATTCACGCGAGCCGTATCAGGATCCTCTACATCAATCGTGTGCAAACGGTCCACCCACTGCTGGGCCAATTGCTCCATCATACTCTCAAAGTCGTGACCCTCTGCCTCAAAGGCAAAGTTGTCTTCTGCTCCTCTTTTAGTCGTAAACGAAGAGGCCGACTTCAGGATGATAGGCACATTGGCTTTACCTGGAATCGTGAACCAAGCACAAAGGCTGTCGCACCCGGAATCCACGATTTCATCGTATGCCTGAAGCACAAAATGGCCGCTGAATCCAGCAGGCTCACCCCAACCTTGATAGATGCGATGTACAGGATTATAGCCATAGATTGTCTTGGCCAGATGGTCTATCTCCAGGTAGCCCTCACCCTCGTCGCTGTTATGATTCAGGAGGATGTGTACAGGTCCATCCTGCTCTGGGGTGATACGGAAGATGGCCGTATGACTGCTGCCTGTCATCTCCACCTTCAGATGCTCCTGAGGCAGACGGACGGCATAGTAATGTGGATGCGAGATCTCTTCTGCATGTGAGAAGGGCGTGGCCCGTTCTTCTGGTCTCAGACGCAGTTTGCCACCAAGTGCAGCGAGGGTAAACGAGCCATAATCCTGCGTGCAACCACCCACAATCCAGTGGCTGTTGCGGAAGCCTTGCAACAGGGAGTCCGTATAATAATAAGGTGCAATGCACTTCTTCTCTGTATCTCGTGTCTGAGGCGTCCAGAAATTCTGCCCATTAGGGGCCAACACAGCTGGTAGCGTCTGACCATGTTCCTCAGAACCTTTGCCAAAAAGGCCTGCTGTCTTGGTATTGGCAGGAGCAGTCCCTACCATCGTATTCAAGGCGCAGAGCTGACGCAGATGCTCCAGATCATGGATGCGATTGCTCACCTGTTGCTTCAGTTCGTTCCAATTCCTAAAGCCAATAGACTTCTCGTTATGAAGCATTTGTACCATCACATCGCCCTGTGCATTCTTATAGAAGATCATCTGCAGATTGGCTGCCATAGGCAGAAGCTCGTCCATAGGCATATTCTTCTGAGCAATCTGCATCAGGTTCATCAGGCGGAAGAGATTGGAGTCATGGCCAAAGCGCAGGTCGGCCCCTACACCACCACGAGCTATCGCAGCATCAGCATCGGCCTCTATCCGCTGCCAAAGAGAGATGGCACAGCAGGCAGGGATGCCTTCATTCTGAATCACGTCACCATGAATAGTTGTCATACCTTCATTGTTCTTGGCATAAATGACCTCCATCTCTTCCAGCGTAAAGAGATCATAGAGTGACACATTCAGTTCGACATCCTGCATATCCGAGGCGATAGTATACATCTCCAGAATCAGTTTGGTGGGGTCCTCCACCTTTGAAGGATCGATGAAGAGTGCCTTAATAAACCGTTCTGGCGATATCTTCAATGGCACATTCGTACGTTTCTCCAAAGCCTGTTGCTCTGGTGAGGTGTAGGCAATCCAGACCATATCCTCTTCTTTGGTCACAGGGTCGATTTTTATCGATGGATTCAGCGATTTCAGTTCTGACACGAAGTTCTCCATACTGGCTTTGCAGCGGCCTACGATACTGCTGTGAGCTGTCAGACGGGCCTCTGCAGTGAAGAGTTGTGGGAAGTTCTGATACATCCTATGGGCGATGCCACGATGCTGTCTGCCTCCTAAAGGCGTCAGTTTGCCACCATTGCCCTTAGCGTTCTTCCACACTTTCTCCAGTCGTTTGCGAACATCCTTGCCCAGTTTCGTCAGATTCTTCTGATCCTCGAACTGCTGGTTCACCCAGACATATCTTTTGTCATTGGTCACCCAGCGCGAGCCATGACGCCCATAATGCGAGATATAGAAGGGCTCATACCCTTCAGGAGCTGCCTCCAGACTGGTCTGCGTCACAGGATAGGCATAATACACACCACCCAATTTCTCGTACTGGGCATGTAAAGGTAAAAAGGTAAAAAGGTAAAAGGGTAAAACTAATGCTAACCTCCTGATTACCATATCTAAACTTCTCTTTTCCATATATTCCTTATCTTGTCAGCAGTCGTCTCATCGTTCTATCAACCAGTCGATTCCTAAGGGGTTGTTTTTCATTTCGAGCACCCAGGGCAGATCGTCTTTCAGGGAGATCCACATCTCAGTCTGATCGATGTCTGCCCGAACATGGATGGTGTTGCCATCCTGATCAATCTTTCGCCAAGTGATACTGTCATATACGAACGAACCCTTCTCTTGCAATTCGCGCAGGGCCTTTTTTGAGATGAAGCAGAAGGTGCCCTTTGTATGATAGACAGCCCCGTCAGCAGGGGCATCCCAGCTGAAGCCTGTGCCCTGCTCTACGATGGAACGGGCGATTTTGTAGGTTGCCTCTTTACAAGTAAGCCATAAGGTATCGCCTTGCCAGTCGTAAGCCAAGGGCCATGTGCGATACTGCTTGTTCAGCGTAAAGCTGACGGCTCCCCGCTTGGTCCCAGGCTGGGACTGCTTGGTTCCCAAGGTGGGAACGTTTTGTTCCCAGGCTGGGACTGCCTTGTCCGCCTGAACCTGACGGGCTGCTGATACGTAGAAGACGAGCTCTCCGCCTTGCATCAGGTCGGTGTGTTCAATACGGGCATCCTTCAGTTCCTGACCGTTGAAGGTGACTTTCTCAAAATGTGTGCCCTTGCCTTTAAGGATACCTTTCAGCGTATGGCCATTACAGAGCTTCAAGGTCCACTCTGGAATCAGCGGGGCATGAAGCAGGTAATAGCTCTGGCCTGCATTGGGATAGAGTCCCAGCATATGGAAGGCGAGCCATGAGGACATCGCGCCACTATCGTCATTGCCAGGCAGACCGTTAGACTTGTCTGTGTAGTTCTCACTGATAATCTGGCGCACACGGTCTGAGGTCAGGTCTGGACGGCCTATCCAATGATAGAGACAAGGTGTAAGGAACGAAGGCTCGTTGCCTACATTATAGCGCTTGCGCTCAAAGAACATATCCAGACGTTTGCGGAATGTCTCCTCACCACCACAGGCTGCAATCAGTCCTGGCACATCGTGGGGGATACTGAGCGAATACTCTGCTGACAGCGCCTCGTAGAAGAACGTGCTCCACCAGGGCAGATACCAAGGGGCGACCTTCGTCACTGGGGTATAAGGAATCTGCGGATGGAACACCTTGGAACGTCCCCAAGGTACAGAGTCGAGCCAACGGCCTTCAGCATCGCGAGGCAGGATATAGCCCTTCACATCGTCCCATTCATAGTCAGCGCGCCAGAGGTTCTTCCAATTCTGTGACTGTTTCAGATAGCGCTCATAGATATCCATGCGTCCCAGACCTTTGGCGACCTCTGCGATACAATAATCATTATAGGCATACTCGATGGTACGTGTACCAGCACGGTCGATGCCATAGGGGATATAGCCGTATTTCAGATACTCCTGAATGCCGCCTCGTCCGTGCTTCTCATGGTCTGCCCCTGGATCCACCTCGGCATCCTTCAGCATGGCCTCCAACGCATAGTCGTAGTCAATACCCTGCACACCTTTGACGAAGGCATCAGCAATGACAACCTCTGCATTCGAGCCGCCTTGGGTCCTGCCGTTGCAGTCGCCGCTACGGGCATCAGGCATATAGCCCTCGCGTTTGTAGATATTCAGCAGCGAGTTCACAATCTCTGCCTCACGCTTTTCATCGAGCAAGGTGATGAGGGGTGAACTGGAGCGATAGGTGTCCCAGATGGCATAGTAGTCGTCATAGTAAGGTGTCTCCCGCCACTTGGGATTCTCACCGCTTTTGTCCACAGGCATGATCATCGTGTGATAAAGGGCTGTGTAGAACATCCGTTTGTCTGTCTCTGTGCCTTTGATCTGGAACTTGCAAAGCTGTTGCTCCCAGGTCTCGCGCAACTTCTTCAATTGGGTGTCAAAGTCGCCATCAGGGATATTCCGCTTGGCCTGTTGCGTGCTGACGTAGGAGATACCAACCTTGATATTCAGTAGGGTATCATTGAATTCGATCGTATTGGTGCCTTTCTGCGTAAATGCCTGATCACTCATCAGACAAAAATAGACCGTATAGGCATCGCCATTATTCCAACCGCCACGGATTCTCGAGAAGCCTCTGACCTCATGGTCGTTGACGACCTCGACCTCTGCCCCAACGAACTGTTGCTGTTCACGACGGTCAGGCAAAGGATTCTTGCCCAGATAATGCGTCGCATCGATTAGAAGGGAATTCGAGGAGTGTGGAGTGTGGAGGGAGGAGTGAGGATAGTGAATCCGATAGAAGGCACAGCGTTCTGAGGCAGTTATCTCCGTGCGGATACCATTCTCAAAGGTTGTCGCATAATACCCCAGCGCAAAGTCTTCGCTAATACGCTTTTGCTCAACTGCCACACATTTCTCATTCCACATTCCACATTCCACATTCCACAAAAACGGCTGAATAAGGATATTACCATACTTCTGCCCTCCACCTGTACCGCTGACATGCGTCTGTGAGAAACCAGTCACCACCTCAGGCATAGGTGCCCAACCAGCATTAGGCTTCACTGTACAATCTGGTCCAGGCTTACACATGCCAAAAGGCATCGAAGGGCCAGGGAACGTGCGACCAACGCCCTCGCTACCGATACGAGGGTTCACATACTGCCAGACTTGCGCCATTACGGCCAAGGAAAGTGGCAAAAAGGTTGCTATCAGTAGTAATCGTTTCAGTTTCATTTCACAGTCGCTATGGCAGTGTTCCCAGGATTCGTGATGGTGATAGAACCAGCCCACATACACGAACATGTACAACTATCAGTCAGAGCAGGCGTACCCTTCACCTTCATCATTGCACTACCTGGCGCCCATGCTGACATAATGGCGGGAACACACGGTTGTGGCGTCAATGTTCCCATGGCAGCAGATGTAGCCGCAGACACCTGAGGATTTGTGAGGGATTGACACATGCCAAAAGAAGGTATGTTTGTACCAGGTGCCATATCCTGAACCGTAGCCATCGGCATATTGCCACACTTAGGTCGCGTTGCATCAGTGACCATCAGAGAACATGGTGTTGTACCAAAACTACACTGGAGCTGTGCTCCTGTCGTAACAAGTTTTCCCATATAACCTATTTATTTTAGATTGTTTATAACTTATGTTCATTGCCTCAAATAGTTTATTGCCAACATTGTGAGATCATCACTCTGCTCGGTGTCGCCCACGAACTGGTGGACGGATCGTGTCAGTTGCTCGATCAACGCTTTTGGAGAGAGCTGTCCTGCTTGTATGGCACGGTTCGCCTCATTGAGAATTCTCTCTTTGCCAAACTTCTCTTTATCAGCATTCAATGCCTCGTTCAATCCGTCGGTATAAAGCAAAATGGTCGTTTGCGGTTCTATGACCGTCTCCTGCATCTTATAAGACGTAGCAGGGACAGCACCCACAGGGAAGATATGGTTAATCGGCAACAGATGTGCCTCTTTGTCGATGATAACTGGAGCTTCGTGCCCGCCATTACAATAGCGAAGCAGGCCAGACGTCAGGTCGAGAATGCCGACAAACAGGGTAACGAACATACGTTCTTTGTTATTCTCACTCAGGTTGTCGTTCATACGCGATACGATCTTGTCAGGCATACTCTCGTTGGATGAGAAGGCACGAAACAGACTCTTAGTCACCGTCATGAGCAGTGCAGCAGGCACTCCCTTGCCACTGACATCACCGATACAGAAGAAGAGCTGATTGTCGTGCACGAAGAAGTCATAGAGGTCGCCACCGACGGTCTTAGCAGGTGTCATGCAACCATATATATCGATATCAGGGCGTATCGGAAAGACACTCGGCACCATCGAGAGCTGGATGGTACGGGCTATGCGCAGTTCACTTTCTATGCGCTCTTTCTGGGTGGTCACTTCCTCTAACTGGTCGTAAGCCTGCTTCAGCTTACGCATCTGCCACTGGCGACGAAAAAGATAGATGGTGAGGAATACCACAAAAAGGCACAGTCCGCATACAATGGCGATGAGCAGCATCCTCTGGTTGGTCAGTCGCAAAGTTTCCGCTTCATTCTCGGCACGGGCGGCTTCCAATTCCAGTGCACTCATCTCTGCCATTTTACGCGTCTCAGTATTAAACTGTTTTTCTGTCCACGCCTTATATACTCTGAAACTGTCGATGGCCTCCTGATTTCGGTCTAATCCGTCGCAGGCAGCTATCTTGAACTTGAGTCTGTGTCCTTTATCTGTTATCTTCTCGGCCAGCTCCAGCAGTCGTGAATAGTCGTTTGTATATTGTGCGTAATAACACTCTGTGTATGTTACAACATTACCATTATATCCGTATTGGTCGATAATGTCGTGCAACTGTTTATAGTATTCCATAAATCTTGTTGTATCGACAGGTTCCATACAAGTGACAGCGTTGCATTTGATCGACCACAATACCACATAGTCTTCACCACTCCATCCCTTTTGCTTGAGAGCTTCATCTATCAGCTGGATAGCCTTCTCGCCTTGATGATTTTCTACATAGATATTTGCCAGATAAAAATAGAGTTGTGACAAAGGTATCCCATCCGACAAATATCGTTTCTGGTAATTGATGGATGCCAGCAGCAGTTCTTCGGCACGGTCTGTCATCCCCATATCCTTCGCAATGTGGGCATTGAGAATGCTGACGAGGAAGAATCCGTATTTGCTGCCACGATTCTCAGCATGATCCCTCATCTCACTAATCATGTCCAGTGCCTCACGACTGCCGACATTATCGAGGACGTCAGTTATCTGATTGTACCAGGCTTTGTAGAACGACTCTTCTTCCGAATCATTCTTGGCTAACGTCTGGACAGGAATGCCGACCAGTAACAGTACAAGCAGGATGAGATTCGTCTTCATTAGTCCTCTTGTTCCAACTTCATTGTGTAGCAAACTACATCATTGCTTGCTGAAAAGCTATCGAGATCCGACCTCCGTTGTTTGGCTTTTTCCTCGACTTCCCTTGCGGATAAATTACTTAAGTTTTCTTTACGGTATTTAATCTTCTTCTCTGCGTTCTCTTCCAACTTAATGATAGAAGTAAGGCCGACAAGATCGAGCACTTCATAGATTTCCTTAACGCAATTAATGAAAACTATCTTAACTTGGCTCCCTAAATCCTGATAGGCATAGAATACACATCGGATGCCAGCACTTGTGAGATATATCAGACTGGTAGCATCAAATACGACCTTTTCAATACCTTGATTATAATACTTGGATAACTCACCCGTCAATGCAGAGGCATTGACCACCGAGAGTTCGCTTCCCAGCACAATATTCAAAGTTGTACCGTCTTTAGTAACTTCAAAGCCTTTTTCCATCATGCAGTCACATTTTTAATCCATTTCCGTATTACTCAGCCATTTCTTATAGGCATCCTCAATGTCCTGCAACTTCTTGTCGCGTAATTTATCGCGTTGCTTCTCACACTTCTCATTGAGATTATCAACAGCCTTATTGATGCCATCGATGTCTTCTTTCGGTTCTCCTACCGACAGGAAGGCAATCTCTGCCTTAGCCTTGCTGACAGCTGCTTCCATCAGTGTCTTACACTCCTGATAAACCACGTCGACGGCATCTTTCAGGGCATTATAACGATTATCGTCCACATCCGGCATGGTAAGCTCTATATAGTGCACATCGTACGCCTCTCCATCCTCAGAGATACCTTCAATCTTTAGTGTGTCCTCTTTTTGTTTGAACTCTGGATGCACTTTCGCGATGCCCTTGCAGATACTATCCTTGTCTTCATCGTATTTTGGCACAATCCAGAAGCGATAGTCATCCTTTTTGGCTGTCATAGCCACCTGCTCCAGGTTCTTCTCAGTGCCTTCTACATTAACTTTGACAGGTATCAGTGAGACGGGATCGGCCTTGATACACAAATTGATATACCTGAAGTTCATCATAGCCACATAGCCTTTGAGCTTCTCCTGTAGCTGATCATATTGATTGCTTATTGAACGTTTCATATCTCTTAATTCTTAATTCTAACTTTTCACTTTTCACTCCTTTGGCGCATCTTCGTTGGTTAGCTTGGTACTCAGGCTACCGCCGCCACCGCCGCCGCCACCAGCATTACCGTCGCTGATACTCGGCGACTTGAAGGAACTCGAAGCCTCCAGACCGTCGAAGGTTCCCTTCGGAGCCTTGACTTCGCCCTTGACCTCGGTCTTGTCGTTAATGGTGGTTGGACCATAGATCTGGGTCTGGTCGCCACCGACAGCAGCCTTGCCGCCATCGAGCTGTACCACGGCCTTTCCATCGCCCTGCTGAGCCTCGAAGGTCTTGTCGACAAACAGGCCCATCTCTTCGCTGACGGCCTGCAGCTTCTTGCTCTTCACATCCTTCGACTTTGCACCTACGTACATCTTCTCTGATACGATGGTCATGGTGCTGCCTGCAGCAAGGGCCGAGTCTGCCAGACTTTCCTTGTCGACATCCATCGACTTCACGCTGATGGCCTTCGCGTTCAGGTTGATGGCTCCTGTAGCCTTGCCTTCGGCATCGGCAGCCAACACGTCGGTCTTCTCGGCACGGATGGCAATGTTACCGTCCTTTGTGAGGGCCTTCATCTTCAGTTCACCATCAGCCACCTCGTAGTCGAGACTCTCAACGGTGAAATTCTTCGACCTGAAGATAACGTCGCCTTCAGCGGTGTATTCACCCTTGGTAACCTTACCATCGTCGTCATGTTCGATATTCTTCGGATTCGTGGTAGCCACCTCGATGGTCTTGGCGGTAATCGATACCTTGCTGTCGGCAGTCAGTTCCTTCTCAGTGAAGAGACCGTCCTTCGCCTCATAGTCGATCGCCTCAATGTTGACATTCTTCGAGGTGATGGATACGCTACCCGTCGCATTCTGGTTCTGACCTTCGTTTTCTGAACTGATGGCCATCAGGTTGATGTTCTCTGTACGAACGGAGAAGTTGCTGCCCTCCACGAGCTTACCCTCATCGTCCATCATCGACACACCCATTCTCGGCGTGCGAATCCTG
>JAEETB010000043.1 GCA_016286575.1 Prevotella sp. | reverse complement strand
AAAGTTGCTAATCAAATCATTACTGCCATTCGGAAGAAGAAATCCAAAGCCTACGTTACTAAGCGTTGGCATATTTTAGCGATAATAAATAAAATCCTTCCATATTGTTTATATAAAAGAATGTAACCTCCTAATATTGAAAGAAAATTGCCTTTTGAAAGCAGTTTAGTTTACTCCGCTTTATATATAAGGAGGTCTAAACTAAACCTACTTGCCCACGCAGAAGTGTTTAAAGATATTTCCTAAGACTTCGTTGGGGGTTATTTGGCCGCCGGTGATTTCGGCAAGGGTGTCGAGGGTGAGGCGAAGGTCTTCGGAAAGGAGGTCGCCACTGAGTCCGTTGTTGAGGCCGTCGAGTACGCGCTCAAGATGTTCGTGGGCGCGAACCAAAGCATCGTAATGACGGGCATTGGTGACGATAATATCGTTCTCTGTCAGGGTGGGGATGTCGGCAGCTTCGTAGATGGCTTGCTCTAATGCCTCCATACCAGTGCCAAACTTCGCACTGATGGCGATAAATGGCAGATTTGACAAATTGTAACTATTGTTATCTTCTTTATCAATCTTATTTGCGACAACAATAAGTTTCTTGTTTTCAGTGCGTTGTGTTACTTCGCTAATATCTCCCGTTGAGGGCTCTTGGTCGATGAGCCACAGCACGATGCGAGCCTTCTCGATGGCGGCATACGTGCGGTCGATACCTATTTGTTCGATGGTGTCAGTGGTCTGACGGATGCCAGCCGTATCGATAAAGCGGAAGGTGATACCCTTGATGTCGATGGTGTCTTCAATGGTGTCGCGGGTAGTTCCATGAATGTCTGAAACGATAGCGCGATCGTCTTTCAACAGAGCGTTGAGAAGGGTAGATTTTCCCACGTTTGTCTTGCCTACAATGGCCACAGGAATACCACGCTTAATGGCCTGTCCTTTCTCAAAACTCCTGGCGAGAGTGGTGATATGATTGTTAATTGTTTTGGTAAGTTTGAGGAGCTCACTGCGATCAGCAAATTCAAGGTCCTCGTGATCGGAGAAGTCGAGTTCGAGCTCCAGCAACGATGTCAGTTTCAGCAATTGCTCGCGTAACTGTGCCAGTTGCGAACTGAAATGACCACGTAGCTGACTCATCGCTATTTGGTGAGTCGCCTGATTGGTTGAGGCTATCAGGTCGGCTACAGCTTCAGCCTGACTCAAGTCCATCTTGCCGTTGAGATAGGCACGCTGAGTAAACTCGCCAGGATTAGCCTGCCTGCAACCATTCTCAATCAGCAACGCCAGCACCTTATTCAGAATAAAGCGCGAACCATGACATGAAATCTCTGCACTTACTTCGCCCGTGTAAGAGTGGGGGGCACGGAATACTGAAACCAGTACCTCGTCGATGATCTCTGCACCATCCTTGATATGACCGTAATGAATGGTGTTGGGCTTTGCATCGGTGAGATTCTTGGAGAATACACGAGAAAGAATCTCAAGCGCCTGAGGGCCTGAGATTCTTATGATTCCGAGTGCTCCACCTGGGGCGGTAGCGAGGGCACAAATCGTTTCTGTCATTGAATTAGATACGGTCGAGAACCTTCTCGATGAGGGTATCGATAGAGTTCTTGTACTCGGTGTTCATCTTCTGGGCGTAGCGGTTGGCGATGACCATGCAACAGGTCATGGCGCGATGGCCTAAGAGTGAAGCGAGACCAGCTACGGCAGATGACTCCATCTCGAAATTACAGATCTTCATATCGTCGTATTCGAAGGCCTCGATCTTTTCGTTCTGCTGGGGATCTGCGATGTCTGCACGAAGCACGCGACCTTGAGGACCATAGAATCCGCCGCAAGAGATGGTGTAGCCGCGCACCATATCGTCCTTGGCAATTTGTTCGATAAGTTCCTCGTCGGCGATAGACACGTATGGGGCTCCCTTGATGGGATCCCACTGCATGTGCTCGCAGAAAGCACGCTCCATATCGATGTCGCAGACCACATTACGACCTGCGTAATAGTTCAGCAGACCGTCGAAGCCTATACTCTTGACGCTGGCGATGAAGCTGCCCGTTGGCGTGAAAGGTTGCAATCCGCCACAGGTACCAATGCGTACCATCGTGAGCGTGCGGTGCTCGTCTTTCTCCTCGCGGGTGTTATAGTCGATGTTGGCAAGGGTGTCAAGCTCGTTGACCACGATATCGATGTTGTCGCAGCCGATACCGTGACTCTGACAAGTGATGCGCTTGCCTTTATACATACCGGTGATGGTGTGGAACTCACGGCTGCTGACCTCGCACTCCTTCGAGTCGAAGTGGGCAGCAACGGTGTCGACACGGGCTGGATCACCTACGAGGATAACCTTATCGGCCAGTTGTTCTGGCTTCAGATGAAGGTGGAAACATGAACCATCGGCATTGATGATCAGTTCTGATTCTGGGAAATTTCTCTTACTCATAGACTTGTATTTTTTAGTTGATAACTTTGATTTCAGTGTTACGTGCCTGCTTCTCGAGGGTCTTGATGCGCTCTGATAGTTGCAGCACTTCTTGTTCGCCAAGCAGAAGCTCGCGCTTCATTCCCTCGCGATCTGCGGCATTGGCTTTGGCATAGTCCTCACGGGCACTGTCGAGTTCGGCGTTCAGCGTACTGAGTTGCTTGCGGGCTTTGATGAGCTGCTCATAGAGTGCTGCAGCCTCACGAGAACGGAAATCCTTGGCGCTGGAGTAGGTGAGGGCATCGTTGATGATCAGCTGCTGACTGGCATCGGCTGTCGGCACAGCCTTCGACTGCTTGGCAGCCACACTGAGATGTTTCAGTCGCTCGAGGGCAGCCTGACGCTCTGTGCCATTGCCCCAAGTGTCTGCAATCTGACTGATGGTCGAGAAGTTGCGTATCTGCTGCTCGGAATAGTCAGAGAGGTCATAATTCTTGCGGCTGTCGGAGGGCACGAAGATATAGATGCAGACCTTTCCCTCAGGCTGGCGACGGTCGCTGACGAAATAGCCGATGCGGTTATATTCGTCGATGGCGTACATATAGTCGTTGGCCTCAGAGTTGAAGGGCATGCCCAGGTTCTCAGGTTTCATGAAACGGCTGCTGTGCGAGTCGTAACGGGTGAAGAAGATGTCGTAGCCACCAATGCTCTCAGGACCCTTGCCTGCGAAGTAGAAGGTGATGCCATCCGTCAGCATGAAGGGGTAGGCGGCCTCACTGATGCCATCGCTGATGCCCTGAAGGGCTATCGGACGGCTCCATTCGTCGCCCAACTTGTCGATGGTGTAGAGCTGATGATGGAGACTGTCATCGGGCAGACTGAAATAGGCTTTGTTGCCCATCTCGTTGATGAAGACGCTGGTGCTGTCATCCTGACTCTGATTGAGGAACTGCTGGGTACTCATGATGGTTCCTGCCTCTTGGGATATGCGCAGATGGGAAAGGAATATCCGCTTATCCGTCACGATGCTGTCGATGATGAGTATCTGCTGGGTCATCTCACGCATATTGGTGATACGTGGATCCTCCTGCGGTTGCTCAATGACAGGCTTCTTGACGACGCGCTTCTTTTTCTTCTGCGCACTCAGTGAGAGCGGCAGGAGCAGAACTAATGAGAGGATGGCAACTGTTCTCAGTTTCATGTCTTATTCTTCAATCAGTTTGTTGTCAGTGTTCAGAGCTCTCCAGATGCTGTAGCGGGCTTCTGGGTTGAGTTGCTCGATGTCGTTGTAGAGACGCTTGATGTCCGTGCGATGCGAGTCGGTCTCGTAGGGGCAGAGTTTCTGCTGCTTCTGATAGCCCTGCAGCTCAGCGTAGGCCTTGATATCCTGTTCCTCAATCATACACAGCGGACGGATGATCTCGAGTGGCATCTTCTTCATCTTCAGGCGCGCTGGCATCGTGTCGAACCGCCCTTGGAAAGTAAGGTTCATCAGGGCTGTGTGGATGAGATCGTCCTGATGGTGGCCTAGGGCTATCTTATTGCAGCCAAGTTCCTGAGCGAGATTGAACAACTCTTTGCGTCGCATCCAGGAACAGAGGAAACAGGGTTGTTTCTGTCGACGGGCGTCTCTCGCGTTTTTGATGGTTTCTTCGCCCATCTCAAATCGCGTTGTCCTCACGTGGAGCTTTACGCCCAGATCATCACAGAACTGCTGCAGATAGCTGGTATCCGTCGCGTAATGGATGTTCTCCATCCTCACGTGCAGGGCCTCTACGCTGAATCGTGGGTGGTCGATCTTGGTGCGCTTCGCCAGAAGTTCCAGCAACAGGAGCGAATCCTTCCCACCAGAGAGTCCTACGAGGATATGGTCATCATCTTCAATCAGATGATAAGTAGCCATCGCCTTGACAAAGCGCTCATTCAGCCTCTTTTCCAGGCGACGGCTCTCCATATCATTCTGACTTTTCAATTTTCAATCTTCAATCTTCAATTTTCACCTCTCAGGTGCTTGTCCATGTTCAAGGCAGCGCGACGACCATCGCCCATAGCGAGGATCACGGTTGCACCACCACGTACGATATCACCTCCTGCGAAGATCTCCTTGCGAGAAGACTGCATCTCCTCAGAGACGGCAATCGTATTCTTGCGGCCCAGCTCGAGGCCATCGATACTCTTGGGAACCAGCGGGTTAGGCGATACACCTACGGCAACGATCACCTGATCGACATCGAGTGTCACCGTCTTTCCTTCAACAGGAACAGGACTGCGACGACCTGATGCATCAGGCTCTCCAAGCTCCATCACCTGGAGTACGGCCTGCTTCACAGCACCCTGCTCGTCGGCGATATACTCGATAGGATTATGCAGTGTCAGGAAGTTGATACCTTCCTCCTTAGCATGCTTCACCTCTTCCAGACGGGCTGGCATCTCGACCTCAGAACGACGGTAAACGAGGGTTACCTCAGCACCCAGACGCTTGGCTGTACGACAAGAGTCCATAGCGGTGTTACCACCACCCACCACGAGCACACTCTTGGCAGGATTCAGCGGAGTATCGGTCTTGGGGTTAGCAGCATCCATCAGGTTTACACGCGTCAGATACTCGTTGGATGACATGATGTTGATACTGTTCTCGCCAGGGATATTCATGAAATTAGGCAGACCAGCGCCAGAGCCTACGAAGATGCCCTTGAAGCCCTGAGCCTCCAGTTGTTCTACGCTGATGGTCTTACCAACGATGACGTCAGTCTGGAAGTGAACACCCATCTTGGCGAGGTTCTCGATTTCCACGTCAACAATCTTATTCGGCAGACGGAACTCTGGAATACCATACTTCAGCACACCGCCAATCTCGTGTAGGGCCTCGAAGACATACACATCGTAGCCCTTCTTCACCATATCACCAGCGAACGAAAGACCTGCAGGGCCTGAACCAACGACGGCGATCTTGATGCCGTTGGCTGGTGCAATCTCAGGCAGAGAGATATTGCCGCTCTCACGCTCAAAGTCAGCAGCGAAACGCTCCAGATAGCCGATAGCCACAGCGGGCTCGTTCATCTTCAGGTGGATACACTTGCTCTCGCACTGCTTCTCCTGAGGACAAACACGTCCGCAGACAGCGGGTAGGGCAGAGGTATTCTTCAGCACCTTGGCGGCAGCCAGGAACTGACCACGCTCGATGTTCTTGATGAACGACGGGATATTGATATTGACAGGACAACCCTCTACGCATGAAGGCTTGGCGCAGTCGAGACAACGCTTGGCCTCTTTCATAGCCATCTCCTTGGTCAGACCGATATTCACTTCCTCAGTACGAGTGGTGGCACGATAAACGGGGTCGAGCTCTGGCATGATGACGCGCTCAATCTGTGTGCGCTCCTTCGGCTTCATGCTCTGCTGAAGCTCCTTACGCCAAGGTGCATTACGATCGGTAAGCACTTCGATGCTATCGTTTGTAGGATCGCTGTCCATCACGATGTCTGTCGTCTTTCCTGTGCCAATCTTGATGTCGGTTTCGATGCTATCGAGGTGCTCCTCGAAGTGAGCCAGCTCCTCCTGCTCCTCACGCTTGAAAGTACCCATGCGCTTGAACATCTCATCCCAATCGACAAGGGCACCGTCGAACTCAGGACCATCGATGCAGACGAACTTGGTCTTGCCACCAATCGTCAGACGGCATGCACCACACATACCTGTACCATCGACCATGATCGTATTCAGTGATACCTCGCAGGGGATATTGTGCTTCTGAGCAGTCAGATTCGAGAACTTCATCATGATGGGAGGGCCAATGGCGAACACCTTATCGACGTGCTCCTGCTCGAAGAACTTCTCCATACCAACTGTCACCACGCCTTTCTCGCCGTAGCTACCATCATCGGTCATGATGATCACCTCGTCAGAGCTCTCGCGAACCTTGTCCTCCAGGATAATCAGATCCTTCGAACGACCAGCCATCACTGAGAGCACACGGTTGCCGGCAGCTTTCAGAGCTTGGATAATCGGCAGCATGGGAGCCACACCGAGTCCACCACCAGCACAAACGACGGTGCCGTATTTCTCGATCTTCGTGGGGTTACCCAGAGGACCTACTACGTCAGTCACATAGTCGCCTTCGTTGAGGGCACAAAGTTTCTTCGACGACAGACCTACCATCTGTACAACCAGTGTGATGGTGCCTTTCTCGATATCGGCAGCAGCGATGGTGAGCGGCATACGCTCACCTTTCTTTCCAACGCGCACGATGACGAAGTTACCAGCCTTACGGCTCTTCGCAATCAGCGGAGCCTCGATCTCAAAGAGAAAAACTTTCTCAGAGAATTGTTCCTTCCTAATAATTTTGTTCATAGGTATTTGTTAGTTGTTGATTAATCGATGACGTCGCAGCCCATGTAGGGAACGAGGGCGGCGGGAACCTTGATGCCATTCTCCGTCTGGTTGTTCTCCAGCAGGGCAGCCACGATGCGTGGAAGGGCGAGAGCAGAGCCGTTGAGAGTATGACAAAGCTCAGGTTTCTTGCTGCCTTCAGGACGGTAGCGGCATTTCAGACGGTTAGCCTGATAGGTGTCGAAGTTGGATACTGACGATACCTCGAGCCAGCGACCCTGAGCCTCTGAGTAAACCTCGAAATCGTAGCAGATGGCACTCGTAAAACTCTGATCGCCACCACAGAGCAGCAGAATGCGATAGGGCAGTTCCAGCTTCTTCAGCAGACCCTCCACGTGAGCCAACATCTCCTTGTGACTCTCCTTCGAGTGCTCAGGTTTATCGATACGCACGATCTCGATCTTCGAGAACTCATGCAGACGGTTCAGTCCACGAACGTCCTTACCATAAGAGCCAGCCTCACGACGGAAGCACTGGGTATAGGCACAGTTCTTGATAGGCAGATCCTTTTCGTCGAGGATGACATCACGATAGATGTTCGTCACAGGCACCTCAGCGGTAGGAATGAGATAGAAATCGTCGATCTCGCAGTGATACATCTGTCCCTCCTTGTCGGGCAGCTGACCTGTGCCGTAGCCAGACGCAGCGTTTACCACTGTGGGAGGCATGATCTCTGTATAGCCAGCCTTACGAGCCTCGTCGAGGAAGAAATTGATGAGTGCGCGCTGCAGACGGGCCCCCTTACCGATATACACGGGGAAGCCTGCACCAGTAATCTTCACACCCAGGTCGAAGTCGATCAGATTATACTTCTTGGCGAGTTCCCAGTGGGGCAGGGGATTGGCAACGCCCAGTGAAGGGTTCACATCCCAGTTGCCTACGGTGTCACTCTCTGTGCACTCCTTCAGGTTAGACTTCACCACGTGGTTGTCTTCTGCGGCAGCACCCTCAGGCACCTCGTCGTAGGGGATATTCGGAATCTGGCAAAGGAGCGTTGTCATCTCCTCCTGTGCCTTGGCCATCGTCTCGTCGAGCTGCTTCGACTTCTCCTTGAGCTCGGCTACCTGTGCCTTTACCTGCTCGGCCTCGTCTTTCTTGCCTTCTTTCATCAGTCGGCCAATCTGTCCTGACAGTTGTTTCTGTTCATTCAGACTCTTGTCGAGCTCCTGCTGAGCCTCACGGCGCTTCTTGTCTACTGCGAGCACCTCATCGATGGCCTCCTTCGCACCTTTGAAGTGCTTCTTCTCAAGACCACGGATGACGCGTTCGGTTTCCTCATTAATAAGTTTGAGTGTTAACATGTTAAATACGTATTTATTTGTTTGAATTCAGTTTCTAAGGTGCAAAAGTACATAATTTTAGGCGAAAAGCCAAAATTTTCCATCGATTTTATACTTAATAGTATAAAAAACTCACAATGGGGACTGTCCCTATTGTGATAAAAAGCAGAAATCCTGCGCTCCGATTGGAACACAGGACTCTGTTGTTTGTTTGGAATAAGTGTTTTTTCTTTAAGCCTCGGCGTTGGGGATTACTGAAACCACGCTCTTGTCGCGC
Source organism: Prevotella sp. (assembly GCA_016286575.1). GTDB lineage: Bacteria > Bacteroidota > Bacteroidia > Bacteroidales > Bacteroidaceae > Prevotella. Next base: position 7,758 of record JAEETB010000043.1, on the reverse strand, counting down.
TTACCCTTGTGGAAGTTTACGGTTCCATCAACGAGCGCATACAGCGTGTCGTCCTTACCGATAGCAACGTTGTTGCCAGGATTGTGCTTTGTACCACGCTGGCGAACGATAATGTTACCAGCAACGCACTGCTGACCACCGAAAATCTTGATGCCAAGTCGCTGAGCTGCTGACTCACGGCCGTTCTTAGAACTACCTACACCTTTTTTATGTGCCATTTCTTGTTCCTCCTACGTTTTAAGCGATTACTGACTTGATTTCTACCTCAGTGAACTGCTCACGATGACCGTTGCGCTTACGAGAGTCCTTGCGGCGCTTCATCTTGAAGACGATGACCTTGTCACCCTTCACCAGCGGGTTCACTACTTCACATACTACCTTTGCTCCCTCTACGGTCGGAGCACCTACCTTCACTGCACCGTCAGCATCTACGAGCAGCACCTTGTCAAATTCAACAGTCTTACCAGCCTCGGCATCCTTGATGTGGTGCACGAAGAGCTTCTTGCCCTGCTCGGCCTTGAACTGCTGACCCTGAATTTCTACAATTGCGTACATTTGTTGTTTTTTGTTTGTAAATAGGGTTTTTTCCGCGAGGCGGCGTACGTTCGTACACACTTCACTCTGCCCCAACGGACTCTAATCGGGCTGCAAAGGTACAAATTTTATTGTACATTGAACATTGAACATTGAACATTGTGATTATATTTAGGAAAGTTTAACATTTTAGATAAGGGCAAAAAATAAAGCGATGACTTTCGCAAGCAATCGCTCCATATCTTCAATAGGTATTAGTTTTCTAAGGTAAAAAGATTGTTTTCAGGATAACAGGTGCAAAGGTAAACCAATTTTCCTTAATGGCCAAACTTTTTCTTTACTTTTTTTCATAATATCCCATTGTGTGGGTACACAATCGCAAAATTTATCAAACGTTAACACTTTTCTTTGCGCAAACGATTGATTTAGTCGATAAAAAATACGAAAAATGCTGGGGTCAGTGCCCCAGCATTTAGTTGTTATTTGATAAGATCTACGCTACGTTTAAGGAACTTATCGAGCGCTTCGCCCTTGAGCATACCGTTCTGGAGCAAGGCGAGGTCAATAAGCTGATGAACAATGGAGTTCTTTGAAGCGTATTCAGCAATCACGGCTGTCTTCTTATCCTTCTCGGCCTGAACAGCTTTCTCGGCTTCGGCCTTCTGGTCTTTCTCCTCCTGTGTGATCTCGTCGTACTTCTTCTTGTCCTGAGCCTGACGAATAGCGGCAAGGCGTGCCTCCTGGCCCTTGAGTTCAGAGACGATAGGCTTCAGTGCCTCGGCAGTGGCAGCCTCTGAGTCTTCGAGCACTTTCTTCACCAGCGGATGGTCAGAGTTGAGGACGATATTGAATGAATCAGGCATCTGGCCATAGAAACTCATACCTGGCTGGAAGCGACTCATCTCCTTCATACGACGCATATATTCGTTCTGCGTGATGATGACAGGACGTGCCTCTTCGCCAAGACTGTCGACCTGAACCATGAATTCTGTCTTATCAATCTTTGGCATCTGTGTGCGGAAGACTGCTGACAGATTGTCAGACTGCTCTTCTGTAAGATTGTTCTTGGGCGCATCGTCTTTCACGATGAGGCGCTCGATGATGTCGGCATCGACACGTGTGAAGTGGCTCTTCTCGAATTTCTGCTCCAGTGTCTGGATGGTGGGCACATCGAGTTGTCCGTCGAGCAGCAGCACTGAGTAGCCCTTATCCTGGGCAGCCTTGATATAAGAATACTGCTCCTCCTTGTCTGTAGCATAGAGGTAGACAAGCTGGTCGTTCTTATCCTTCTGGTTTGCCTCGATGAGTGTCTTATACTCGTCGAAGGTAAAGAACTTGCCCTCTGTGTCCTTCATCAGTGCGAAGTCCTTAGCACGATCGTAGAAGCCGTCCTCACTGAGGATACCATAGTTGATGAACAGTTTCAGATCGTCCCACTTCTCCTCGTACTCCTTACGGTTCTCGCTGAAGATAGCCTTCAGACGATCGGCTACTTTCTTGGTGATATAGGTAGAGATCTTCTTCACCTCGCGATCGCTCTGCAGGTAGCTACGAGAAACGTTCAGAGGGATATCCGGAGAGTCGATGACACCATGCAGCAACGTGAGGAACTCAGGCACGATGCCCTCGACCTGATCGGTCACGAATACCTGGTTGCAATAGAGCTGGATCTTGTTCTTCTGCAGCTCGATGTTCGACTTAATCTTGGGGAAGTAAAGGATACCCGTGAGGTTGAAAGGATAATCGACGTTCAGGTGAATCCAGAACAGAGGCTCATCACTCATGGGGTAGAGTGTGCGGTAGAAGCTCTTGTAGTCCTCGTCCTTCAGCGTTGAGGGAGCTTTGGTCCACAGCGGCTCCACATTATTAATAATATTATCCTCCTCGGTATCTACCTGCTTGCCATCCTTCCATTCGGTTTTCTTGCCGAAGGCGATGGGCACAGCCATAAACTTACAGTATTTGTTGAGCAAGCCCTCGAGCTTGTATTTGTCAAGAAACTCCTTGCAGTCATCGTCGATGTAGAGGATGATGTCTGATCCATGCTCCTCGCGCTCAGCATCGTCAATCTCGTAGGCAGGACTTCCGTCGCAGCTCCACTTAACGGCTTTCGATCCTTCTTTATACGACTTGGTAATGATTTCCACCTTCTTTGAAACCATGAAAGAAGAATAGAAACCGAGTCCGAAGTGGCCGATGATGTTGTTGGCGTTGTCCTTGTACTTCTCAAGGAAGTCAGTAACACCTGAGAAAGCAATCTGGTTGATGTACTTGTCGATCTCCTCCTCTGTCATGCCGATACCGTGATCGCTGATGGTGATGGTGCCCTTATCTGCATCGAAACTGATGCGAACGGTCAGGTCACCAAGCTCATCCTTATACTCACCCTGCTGAGCGAGGGTCTTCATCTTCTGTGTAGCGTCGACAGCGTTTGACACCATCTCGCGGAGGAATATCTCGTGATCGCTATAGAGAAACTTTTTGATGACGGGGAAGATGTTCTCAGTTGTAACCCCGATGTTACCTTTCTGCATAATATCTTTTATTTGATTTATATTCCGCAGAAGGTTTATGCAAAAAGCGTGCCAAATAAAAAACCTCCCCGACGTGATGTCAGGGAGGCTGTTATAGAGTAGGGGAGAAATTACTTGCTCTTCTTCTCGCTGCTCTCCATCTGAGCCTTCAGCTGAGCGAGGGCGTCGATGTCGCCGAGTGTTGTGCTGGCAGCTACATTCTCGATCTTTGGAGCGTCCTCCTTCTTCGGAGCACGTGCCTTCTTGGCAGCAGCCTTCTTCTCTTCACGCTGAGGATCCTCGAAGGTGCGGCTATGGCTGAGGATGATACGCTTAGAGTCCTTGTTGAACTCAATGACCTTGAACTGGAGTGTCTCACCGGCCTGAGCCTGTGTGCCATCCTCCTTAACGAGGTGCTTAGGTGTAGCGAAGCCCTCAACGTTCTCCTCGAGTGCTACGACAGCACCCTTCTCGAGCATCTCGGTGATCTTACCCTCATGGATAGAACCTACGCTGTACTTAGCCTCGAATACATCCCAAGGATTATCCTCGAGCTGCTTGTGACCAAGGCTGAGACGACGATTCTCCTTGTCGATATCCAGAACGACTACATCGATCTGTGCACCTACCTGTGTGAACTCTGAAGGATGCTTTACCTTTTTGGTCCAAGAGAGGTCGCTGATGTGGATCAGACCGTCTACACCCTCTTCGAGCTCTACAAATACACCAAAGTTGGTGAAGTTGCGAACCTTGGCATTGTGCTTTGAACCAACGGGGTACTTGGCCTCGATGTTCTCCCAAGGATCCTCGCGGAGCTGCTTGATACCGAGTGACATCTTGCGCTCGTCGCGGTCGAGAGTCAGGATGACAGCCTCTACCTCTTCGCCAACTTTCAGGAACTCCTGAGCTGAGCGGAGGTGCTGGCTCCAAGACATCTCTGATACGTGGATCAGACCCTCAACACCAGGCTGAACCTCAACGAATGCACCGTAGTCAGCGATAACGACTACCTTACCCTTTACGTGGTCACCCACCTTAAGGTTAGCATCCAGAGCATCCCAGGGATGTGGAGTGAGCTGCTTCAGACCGAGAGCGATGCGACGCTTCTCATCGTCGAAGTCGAGGATAACAACATTGATCTTCTGGTCGAGCTCGACAACCTTGTGAGGATCGTCTACGCGGCCCCAAGAGAGGTCTGTGATATGGATGAGTCCGTCAACACCACCGAGGTCAACGAATACACCGTAAGAAGTGATGTTCTTAACGGTACCCTCGAGGATCTGACCTTTCTCGAGCTTGCCGATGATCTCCTTCTTCTGAGCCTCAAGCTCCTGCTCGATGAGAGCCTTGTGAGAAACAACGACATTGCGGAACTCCTGGTTGATCTTGACAACCTTGAACTCCATGGTCTTGCCAACGAACTGATCGTAGTCGCGTATGGGGTGAACGTCGATCTGTGAACCGGGGAGGAAAGCCTCGATACCGAATACGTCGACGATCATACCGCCCTTCGTGCGGCACTTGATGTAACCCTGGATGACAGCATCCTTTTCGAGAGCATCGTTAACCTCGTCCCAAGACTTAGACAGACGAGCCTTCTTGTGAGAAAGGATCAGCTGACCCTTCTTGTCCTCAGCGCTCTCTACATAAACCTCTACCTTGTCACCGATCTTCAGATCAGGATTGTAGCGGAATTCAGAAGCGGGGATGATACCATCGCTCTTGTAGCCGATGTTGACAACAACTTCCTTCTTGTCAACAGAGATTACCTTACCTTCAACAACCTGATGGTCGGCAACCTTGCTAAGGGTTTCGTCGTAAGCCTTGTCGAGCTCTTCCTTGCTAACACCAGCAGTTGTGCCATTCTCGAACTCGTCCCAGTTAAAATCGTCGAGCGGCTTAACGTTCTTTGTTAAATCTGACATAATTTATAAAATAGTTGCCCCTCGTTTTTTTGTCGGGGCGAAGCCTGAACAGACGTTCATCAGGCCATCTTTAAAGGGTTAATATATGATAGGAGCAAGCGCCTGTTCCGGCTCCTATTTCCCCTAATGGGGACAAAAGCGGCTGCAAAATTACTTATTTTTTGTTAATATTTTATAGTTTATAGTTTATAGATGATTACTTTTATAATTTATTAACAGTCAAGAACTGCACTCATCAAAAAAGCGGACCTCTTTTCAGAAGTCCGCCCTTTTTAATATCGTTTTCCGCTTATAATTTAATTATCTATAAACTATAAGCTCTAACCTCATTACACGATTCCCTGAGCCATCATGGCGTTGGCAACCTTCATGAAGCCGGCTACGTTAGCACCCTTTACATAGTTGATGTAACCATCAGCCTGTGTACCGTACTTCACGCAGTTCTCGTGGATGTCGTTCATGATGCGCTTCAGATAGTCGTCAACCTCCTTAGAAGTCCAGCTCAGACGCTCTGAGTTCTGTGACATCTCAAGACCAGATACTGATACACCACCAGCGTTAGAAGCCTTACCAGGAGCATAGAGGATCTTGGCATCCTGGAAGATCTTGATAGCCTCGGGCAGTGAAGGCATGTTGGCACCCTCAGCAACAGCAATAACACCGTTGTCGATCAGAGCCTGAGCCTGCTCACCGTTGATCTCGTTCTGTGTAGCGCAAGGCAGAGCGATGTCGGCCTTCTCGTGCCAAGGACGCTCACCAGCGTGATATACTGCGTTAGGATACTCCTCAGCATACTCCTTGATACGTCCACGCTCTACGTTCTTCAGCTCCTTAACATACTCGAGCTTCTCCTGTGTGATACCATCGGGATCGAAGATATAACCGTCAGAGTCAGAAAGTGTCAAGGGGATAGCACCGAGCTGGATACACTTCTCAGTAGCATACTGAGCCACGTTACCAGAACCAGAGATCAGCACCTTCTTACCCTTCAGCTCGATGCCACGGGTAGCGAGCATAGAAGTCAGGAAGTAAACACAACCATAACCTGTTGCCTCAGGACGGATCAGTGAACCACCGAAAGAGAGACCCTTACCAGTGAGCACGCCCTGGAACTGGTGTGTGAGCTTCTTGTACTGTCCGAAGAGGTAACCTACCTCACGACCACCTACACCGATATCACCAGCGGGAACATCCTCATCGGGACCAATCACGCGATAGAGCTCGTTCATGAATGCCTGGCAGAAGCGCATAACCTCAGCGTCGCTCTTGCCACGAGGAGAGAAGTCTGAACCACCCTTGGCACCACCCATAGGCAGAGTTGTCAGTGAGTTCTTGAAAGTCTGCTCGAAAGCGAGGAACTTCAGGATACCCAGGTTTACACTCTTGTGATAACGGAGACCTCCTTTGTACGGGCCAATAGCGTTGTTGTGCTGGATACGATAACCCATGTTGGTCTGTACGTTACCCTTGTCGTCTACCCATGTGATGCGGAACTCATTCACGCGATCGGGGATGCAAAGACGCTCGATGAGGTTTGCCTTCTCAAACTCGGGGTGCTTGTTGTACTCCTCCTCGATGGTAGGAAGTACCTGAGAAACTGCCTGGATGTACTCCGGCTCATTGGGGAAGCGCTGCTTCAACTCTTCTACAACTTTAGCTGCATTCATAATTTAATCTTTTTTTAGTTGTTTGTTATACTGATTTGAAATTCTGAGTGCAAAATTACATCAAAAAAATGAAATACCAAACAAATTATCAAAAAAATAGACGAAAAACTGTCTTTTTGTAACTTAATTGATATAAATCAAGTCAAAAGGTCATAAATATGCAATTTTCTTGTGTTCGGACACAAAAAGAGCCGCATCTGATAGATGCAGCCCTTTATATAATTAATAAGGTGTAGGATTACTTCCCGAATGCGCTGAGGCGGGCTTTAATCTTTGCCACGTAGGCATCAATGGTAGCCACAGCAACGATGTTCACGATGTCGCGTACAGAGGCACCGAAGTCGATGAAGTGAATAGGTTTGTTCAGACCCATCTGGATCGGGCCGATGATTTCCGCATCGGATCCGAGCATCTGCAGCATCTTATACGATGAACGGGCAGAGGTCAGGTTGGGGAATACCAGTGTGTTCACTTTCTTGCCGTAGACCTTGGTGAACGGATATTGCTCGTCGCGCAGTTCATTGTCAAGCGCGAATCCTAACTGCATCTCACCATCGATAGGCAGATCGGGATAGAGTTCCTGCATCTTGGCAACGGTATCCTTCACCTTCAGGGCACCGTCACTGGTGTTACTGCCGAAGTTGGAGTGTGACACCAGAGCGATGACAGGTTTCTCGTTGAAGAAGCGTACGGCCGTTGCTGCCAGCTTGGCGATGTCTAAGAGCACCTCTCTGTCAGGGTTCTCGTTCACCAGTGTGTCGGCGATGTAGTAGGTACCCTTTGGCGAGTTGATGATATGCAGGGTTCCGAAGTGCTTGTATTCAGGACGGATACCGATAACCTCGTTGACGACCTTGATGGTGTTTGAGTACTTCGTGTAAAGACCAGTGATATAGGCATCGGCCTCGCCAGTCTCTACCATCATCATGCCGAAGTAGTTGCGCTCGAACATCTTGTCGTTGGCCTCCTGGAAGGTGTAGCCATCGCGCTGACGCTTCTCTGTCAGGATACGGGCATAACGCTCACGACGTTCCATCTCTGACGGATGGCGCAGATTGACGATCTCGATACCCTCGATGTTCAGGTCGAGTTTCTTGGCCAGTTTCTGGATGACCTCAT